>NZ_JAYGHZ010000051.1:0-9341 GCF_034931285.1 Synechococcus sp. BA-120 BA3 | reverse complement strand
ACCAGGAGCAGCCCCAGGCCCCCGGCAGCGAGGGTGGCTCCCCGGGCCCAGCGGCCGGTGCCGGCGCTCCAGGAGCGCAGGCCGGCCGTGGCTGCCAGGGCGATGAAGGGGGTGAGCTGCAGGCCGTAGTACGGGGTCTTGGTGCGGAAGGCGCTGAGCAGCAGCAGCATCAGCACCGGATAGAGGAGCAGCAGCAGGCGCCGGGGCCGCTCCAGCGGTCCGGTCAGCCAGCCCCACCAGCCCGCCAGGGCCAGCAGGCTCCAGGGGAAGGTGTTGGCTGGCAGGTTCCAGAGGTAATAGAGCGGACCGGCGCTGTAGACGTCACTCTCGGAGAGGTAGAGCAGCTTCTGCCACAGTCCCGCCACCACCGGCAGGCCCAGCATCCGGAGGCTGAGGCCCAGCCAGAGCGCCACCGGCAGCCAGCCCAGGGCGAGGCCGAGCCAGAAGGCGGGCCGCCGCAGCAGGGCCCGGCGTTCCAGCAGCAGGAAGGGCAGCAGGGCCACCACCGGCAGCGCCACCATGAAGCCCTTGATCAGGAAGGCCGGACCGATCCAGGCGCCGGCCAGGACCGTCCAGGGCCTCTGCGCCGCGTCAGCCCGCAGCAGGGCCAGGATCCCCAGCAGTTCCAGGGCCAGCAGCGGCATGTCCTGGCTGGCCAGATGGGCATAGTCGAGCCAGAGGGGGGTGAGGGCCAGCACGGCGGCGGCGAGCCAGCCGGCGCCGCCCAGCAGGCGCCTGGCCAGGTCGGCCGTGAGCAACAGGCAGGCCACGGCGGCAACCAGGGACGGCAGATGGGCCGACCAGGGCCCCACCCACGGCAGCCGGCCGGCTGTGGCGATCAGCCAGGGCAGGCCGATGCTGCGATCGAAGACCACCTGGTCCCACCAGGGGGGACCCAGCCACTGGCCGCTCTGGGCGATCCAGCGGGCCTGCAGGGCGTAGTAGCCCTCGTCGTGGGCCAGGAAGCTGCGCGGCGCCGCCGTCAGCAACAGGGGCAGGAAGGGCAGCGACGCCCACAGGGCCTTCATGGGCGGCACTCTGGCAGCAGCCCCGGGTACCGGACGTTGTGCTTTCTGGCACATGGCGACGGGCTGGTCCTGTCCCTGTGCGGGATTCTTCGTTTGGCGCATTGCGCCGCTTCCGTGTGAGGAACCCATGAAACTCTTCCAGCAACTGCTGGTTGCTCCTGCAGCTCTCGGCCTGCTCGCCCCCGTGGCGGTCCAGGCGGCTGAGCTCAACATCGACGGCATCAACAAATACGCCGCCGAGGAGCAAGTCACCAGCATCAACCAGTTCTCCGACGTCAAGCCCACCGACTGGGCGTTCCAGGCCCTCTCGAACCTGATCGAGCGCTACGGCTGCGTCGCCGGCTACCCGAACGGCACCTACAAGGGCGGCCAGGCCATGACCCGCTACGAAGCGGCGGCCCTGCTGAACGCCTGTCTCGACCGGATCACCGAGGTGACCGACGAGCTGAAGCGCCTGATGGCCGAGTTCGAGAAGGAACTCGCCGTGCTGCGCGGCCGGGTGGATGGCCTGGAGGCCAAGGTGGGTGAGCTCGAGGCCACCCAGTTCTCCACCACCACCAAGCTGACCGGTAAGGCGACCTTCATCATGGGCGCCAACAGCTACGGCGGCAACGCCCAGGTGAGCCCCGCTGCTTCCCTGGCCACCGGCGTCCCCGCGTTCGTGACCGGTCCCTTCGGTCCCCTCGGCCCCGTTGTCCCCAACACCTGGCAGAACCAGGCCCGTCAGACCCAGGGCGCCACGGCGTTCAACTACGACATCCAGCTCAACTTCGACACCAGCTTCACCGGCAAGGACCTGCTCCGCACCCGTCTGCGGGCCGGTAACTTCGCCCAGTCGCCCTTCGGCGGCCCCACCGTCGGCCTGAACGCCACCGAAGCCGGCTTTGAAGAATTCTGCGGTACCGGCACCGATTGCGGCGACGTGGTCGCCATCAACCGCCTCTTCTACCAGTTCCCCCTGGGCAGCAGCTTCACCGCCACCATCGGTGGTCGCGTCCGCCAGGACGACATGCTGGCCGTCTGGCCGTCCGCCTACCCGGCTGACACCGTCCTCGACATCTTCACCTACGCCGGTGCTCCCGGTACCTACAGCCTCAACCTGGGTGCTGGTGGTGGTCTGTGGTGGAAGAGCGGCGGCTTCAGCATCAGCGCCAACTACGTCTCCGCCAACGGTGACGTGGGCAACCCGATCGCCGGCACCCCCAACTGCGGCGGCATCGGCAACGCCTGCTCCGCCCAGACAGGTACGGCTCAGGTGGCTTACACCGGCTCCAACTGGGGCCTCGCGGCGGCCTACACCTACTCCTCGGGTGGCGCCGGTACCTACGGCGGCAACGCCACACCCCTGGCCAACGCGCTCTTCGTGAACGCGAATGCCACCAACTCGGTGGGCATCAGCGCCTACTGGCAGCCCAGCAACTCCGGCTGGATCCCCTCGATCAGCACCGGCTGGGGCATCAACACCAGCAACTTCAACGGCCCCAGTTTCGTGGATGGCGGCCTCGTCTCCACCACCGGTATCACGAAGGCCACCAGCCAGTCCTGGTACGTGGGTCTGCAGTGGGATGACGTGTTCATCAAGGGCAACTCCGCCGGTATGGCCGTCGGCCAGCCCACCTTCCTGACCGCCGTCAGCGGTGGCAACCCCGTCTTCGGTGGTCCCGCCGCCGCGACCGCCATCGTCGATGGCAACTATGCCTGGGAATGGTGGTACAAGTTCCAGGTCACCGACAACATCAGCGTGACCCCGGCGCTCTACTACCTGAGCGCTCCCCTGGGTCAGGTCTCCAAGAATGTTGGCGCGATCGGAACCACCGGTACCGATTTCAACAACTTCGGCGGCTTCATCAAGACCACCTTCAAGTTCTGATCCTTTCGGATCAATCACCCTCACCTTCTGTCCTCTCACTTGCCCGGCTGCTTGCAGCCGGGCTTTTTTGTGTGTTGATGAAGCCGCTCACTTAGGCCGCTTCTTCGACCGTTGTCTGCACATGACTTGCTGCTTGCAGAGCAAGAAACTGGACCTATGCTTTGCCCTGTTCCGGCAAGGAACAGCACTCCTTATCGTGTGAGGAACCCATGAAGCTTTTCCAGCAACTGCTGGTTGCTCCTGCAGCTCTCGGCCTGCTCGCCCCCGTGGCGGTCCAGGCGGCTGAGCTCAACATCGACGGCGTCAACAGGTACGCCGCCGAAGAGCAAGTCACCAGCATCAACCAGTTCTCCGACGTCAAGCCCACCGACTGGGCCTTCCAGGCCCTCTCGAACCTGATCGAGCGCTACGGCTGCGTTGCCGGCTACCCGAACGGCACCTACAAGGGCGGCCAGGCCATGACCCGCTACGAAGCGGCGGCCCTGCTGAACGCCTGCCTCGACCGGATCACTGAGGTGACCGACGAGCTGAAGCGCCTGATGGCTGAGTTCGAGAAGGAACTCGCCGTGCTGCGCGGCCGGGTGGATGGCCTGGAGGCCAAGGTGGGTGAGCTCGAGGCCACCCAGTTCTCCACCACCACCAAGCTGACCGGTAAGGCGACCTTCATCATGGGCGCCAACAGCTACGGCGGCAACGCCCAGATCGTTCCGGTCCCCGGGGTCTTCCTGCCGGCCGTTCCCGCCGATCCCACCTCCGTACTGCTGCCCGCCGGCATCGTTGGTCAGACTCCCATTCCTTCCTTCGTGCCCGGTCCCTTCGGGGCGAACCCCGCCGGCTTTGGCTTCGTCCCCAACACCTGGGCGAATCTGGCTCGCCAGACCCAGGGCGCCACGGCGTTCAACTACGACATCCAGCTGAACTTCGATACCAGCTTCACCGGCAAGGACCTGCTCCGCACCCGTCTGCGGGCCGGTAACTTCGCCCAGTCGCCCTTCGGCCAGCCCGTGGTCGGCCTGAACGCCACCGAAGCCGGTTTCGAAGAATTCTGCGGTACCGGCACCGATTGCGGTGACGTGGTCGCCATCAACCGCCTCTTCTACCAGTTCCCCCTGGGCAGCAACTTCACCGCCACCATCGGCGGCCGCGTCCGTCAGGACGACATGCTGGCCGTGTGGCCGTCCGCCTACCCGGCTGACACCGTCCTCGACATCTTCACCTACGCCGGTGCCCCCGGCACCTACAGCCTGAACCTGGGCGCCGGTGGCGGTCTGTGGTGGAAGAGTGGCGGCTTCAGCATCAGCGCCAACTATGTCTCCGCCAACGGTGACGTGGGCAACCCGATCGCCGGCACCCCCAACTGCGGCGGCATCGGCAACGCCTGCTCCGCCCAGACCGGCACCGGTCAGATCGCCTACACCGGCTCCAACTGGGGCATCGCGGCGGCCTACACCTACTCGTCGGGTTTCGCCGGTCTCTATCCCGGCAATGGCACGCCCCTGGCCACCATCCTCCAGACCAACGCCGCCGCCACCAACTCGGTGGGCATCAGCGCCTACTGGCAGCCCACCAACTCCGGCTGGATCCCCTCGATCAGCGCCGGCTGGGGCATCAACAGCAGCAACTACAACGGCACCACCGCCAACGCTGCCACGGCCCTGGTCTCCACCACCGGCATCACCAAGGCCACCAGCCAGTCCTGGTACGTGGGTCTGCAGTGGGATGACGTGTTCATCAAGGGCAACGCCTTCGGCATGGCCGTGGGTCAACCCACCTTCCTGACCTCCGTCAGCGCCGGTCCCGCCGTCTTCGGTGGCCCCGCCGCCGCCACTGCCATCGTCGATGGCAACTACGCCTGGGAGTGGTGGTACAAGTTCCAGGTCACCGACAACATCAGCGTGACCCCGGCGCTGTACTACCTGAGCGCCCCCCTGGGCCAGGTCTCCAAGAACGTCGGTGCGATCGGTCCCGTGGGCTCCGATTTCAACAACTTCGGCGGTTTCATCAAGACCACCTTCAAGTTCTGATCCTTCAGGATCAATCACCCTCACAATCTGTCCTCTCCTTGGCCCGTCTGCGTTGCAGTCGGGCTTTTTTCTTCGCCGATCCCAGGGCAATCACCTGGCCCTGTGCCAATGGTCACATGGCTCCGTGACCACTCGCCGAATCTATTTTCCCCATGCCGATACTTTCGGGGCTCCCCTTTGGGGGATTCCTCTTTTTGGTGTGAGGACCAATGAAACCCTTCCAGCAAGTTCTGCTGGCGCCGGTGGCCCTTGGGTTGCTGTCGCCGATCGCCGCTTCGGCGGGCGAGATTTCCCCGTCCCAGAGGGCGGAGATCTCCACCTACATGGAGCAGCAGAACATCGATCGCTTCAAGGCCTGGGAAGCCCAGAACCAGGTCACCAGCATCAACCAGTTCTCCGACGTCAAGCCCACCGACTGGGCGTTCCAGGCCCTCTCGAACCTGGTCGAGCGTTACGGCTGCGTCGCCGGCTACCCGGACGGCACCTTCAGGGGCCGCCAGGCCATGACCCGCTATGAAGCGGCGGCCCTGCTCAACGCCTGCCTCGATCGGATCACCGAAGTGACCGACGAGCTCAAGCGCCTGATGGACGAGTTCGAGAAGGAGCTCGCCGTGCTGCGCGGCCGGGTGGATGGCTTGGAGGCCAAGGTGGGTGAGCTCGAGGCCACCCAGTTCTCCACCACCACCAAGCTGCAGGGCGAAGCCACCTTCGTGATCGGTGCCAACAGCTTCGGTGGCAACCAGAGCCTGCCGAATCCAGCCCCGGGCATCCCCGCGGCGGCGGCCAACGCCTTCCCGGCCAACAACCGGCGCAACTGGGGCGCCACGGTGTTCAACTACGACGTCCGTCTCAACTTCCTCACCAGCTTCACCGGTAAGGATCTGCTGTACACCCGTCTGCGCAGCGGCAACGCCAACAACAGCCCCTTCAATGGCCAGCCGTACAACCTGATGGCGCTGGACAAGCTCACGGCTCCAACGGCCGGGGCCGACACCGTCTTCATCGACCGTCTGTATTACCGCTTCCCGATCGGCCGCGACTTCACCGCCCTGATCGGCCCGAAGGCCCGGGCGACGGAGTTCCTGGCGATTTCCCCCTGGTTCTACAAGTCCGACATCCTTGATGTCTTCACGCTGCACGGTGCCCCCGGCGCCTACAACAAGGCCACGGGTACCACCTTCGGCCTGATGTGGAAGCAGAAGGTTCCGAAGGGCAAGCCCTTCTTCGCGGTCTCGACGGCCTATGTGGCCCCCGTCGCCGACAACGGCAACCCCAACCAGGGGGGCCTGCTGAACGAGCGCAGCCGCGGTACCTGGACGACCCAGGCTGGTGTAGCCGGCAAGCAGTGGCGTTTCGCCTTCGCCTGGAGCTATGTCCAGTGCGGTCAGAACTTCCGCCGCGGCACCTCCTTCGCCCAGCCGGCGGTGGGCTGCACCAGCATCACCAACAACTTCCTGGGTTCGGAGAACTTCGGCACCAGCGCCTCCTACTCCAACAACTTCGCCACCACCTTCGCCTGGCGTCCCAAGAGCAGCGGCTGGATCCCCTCCATCAGCCTGGGCTGGGGCTACAACGCCATGACCCAGCCCCAGCTCAACCCCGTCACCGCCAGGATCAACGGCATCAACGTGCCGACGTTCGACACGGTTCCCACCTTCAACCAGTCGGCCAACCGGGGCGCCAGCCAGTCCTGGAGCGTGGGCCTGCAGTGGTCCGATGTGTTCGCCAAGGGCAACGAAGCCGGCATGGCAGTGGGCCAGCCGGTGTTCACCACCTCGCTGCGCAACGGTGAGACGCCCCAGGACGGCAACTTCGTGTGGGAGTGGTGGTACAAGTTCCAGGTCACCGACAACATCAGCGTGACCCCGGCCCTGTTCTATCTGAGCCGTCCCAACGGCCAGTTCACCACCGCCGGCCAGTCGAGCAGCGTGCTTGGCGGCCTCATCCAGACCCAGTTCAGGTTCTGATCCTCCGGGGCCCCGTGGGCCCCTCTCCTCACAGCGCGCCGGCCCCCTTCGCGGGGGCTTTCTCCGCTCCCAGGTGCTGGCAACGCCTGCCCCGTCTGGCCCTTGCCCTGTCCTTTCCTTTTCCCGCCACCCCACTCCTCGACGGAAAGGATCATCCGGGTGTCCATGTCAGCTGCAATACCAGCCGGTGTGCTGAGGCCCTCGGGCTCCTGGCAGGGATTCCTATACCTTTGCGCCGTCCCCTCCGGGGGATTCCTCTTTTTGGTGTGAGGACCAATGAAACCCTTCCAGCAATTCCTGCTGGCGCCGGTGGCCCTTGGGCTGCTGTCGCCGCTTGCCGCTTCGGCCGGCGAGATCTCCCCGTCCCAGCGGGCGGAGATCTCCACCTACATGGAGCAGCAGAACATCGACAGCTTCAACGCCTGGGAAGCTCAGAACCAGGTCACGAGCATCAACCAGTTCTCCGACGTCAAGCCCACCGACTGGGCGTTCCAGGCCCTCTCGAACCTGATCGAGCGCTACGGCTGCGTCGCCGGCTACCCGAACGGCACCTACAAGGGCGGCCAGGCCATGACCCGCTACGAAGCGGCGGCCCTGCTGAATGCCTGTCTCGACCGGATCACCGAGGTGACCGACGAGCTGAAGCGCCTGATGGCCGAGTTCGAGAAGGAACTCGCGGTGCTGCGCGGCCGGGTGGATGGCCTCGAGGCCAAGGTGGGTGAGCTCGAGGCCACCCAGTTCTCCACCACCACCAAGCTCCAGGGTGATGCCGTCTTCGTGATCGGTGCCAACAGCTTCGGCGGCAACCAGAGCCTGCCGAACCCGGCCGCCGGCGTGCCGGCCAGTGCGGCCAACGCCTTCCCCGCCAACAACCGCCGCAACTGGGGCGCCACGGTCTTCAACTACGACCTGCGCCTCAACTTCCTCACCAGCTTCACCGGTAAGGACCTGCTGTACACCCGTCTGCGCAGCGGCAACTTCAACAACAGCCCCTTCGGAGGCCGCCCATACAATCTGATGGCGCTGGATCGCGCCTTCTCGCCCACCGGTGGTGCTGACGTCGTCAACATCGACCGTCTCTACTACCGCTTCCCGATCGGTCGCGATTTCACGGCCCTGATCGGCGCCAAAGCCCGCGCCACCGAATTCCTGGCGATCAAGCCTTGGTTCTACAACGGCGGCATCCTTGACGTTTTCACGCTTCACGGTGCTCCCGGTGCCTACAACAAGGCCACCGGTGGTACGTTCGGTTTGATGTGGAAGCAGAAGGTCAAGAAGGGCAAGCCCTACTTCGCGATCTCCACGGCTTACGTGGCCCCCAGAGGTGACAACGGCAACCCCAATCAGGGCGGCCTGCTGAATGAGCGCAGCCGCGGCACCTGGACCACCCAGGCCGGTGTGGCTGGCAAGCAGTGGCGCTTTGCGTTCGCCTGGAGCTATGTCCAGTGCGGCCAGAACTTCCGCCGCGGCAGTTCCTTCGCCCAGCCGGCCGTCGACTGCACCAACATCACCAACAACTTCCTGGGCTCGGAGAACTTCGGCACCAACGCCTCCTACTCCAACAACTTCGCCACCACCTTCGCGTGGCAGCCCAAGAAGAGCGGCTGGATCCCCTCCATCAACCTGGGCTGGGGGTACAACGCCATGACCCAGCCTGAACTGAACCCCCAGACCGCAACACTGCGCGTCGGTACGACGTCGGTGCGGGTGCCGACCTTCAACACGGTCCCCACCTTCAACCAGTCGGCGAACCGTGGCGCCAGCCAGTCCTGGAGCGTCGGCCTGCAGTGGTCTGACGCGTTCATGAAGGGCAATGCTCTCGGTATGGCTGTGGGGCAACCGGTGTTTGCCACCTCGCTGCGCAACGGTGAGACACCCCAGGATGGCAACTTTGCCTGGGAGTGGTGGTACCGGTTCCAGGTCACCGACAACATCAGCGTGACCCCGGCCCTGTTCTACCTGAGCCGCCCGAACGGCCAGTTCACCACCACCGGCGAGTCGAGCAGCGTGCTCGGCGGCCTGATCCAGACCCAGTTCAAGTTCTGATCCTCCGGGGTCCCTTGCGGGGCCTTTGGATCGGCGCTCCTTCCTCCTCACGTTTCCTCACAACCCTCCGGCCCCCCTTCCCAGGGGGGCTTTTTCATGGCCGGGCGGGCCCATCGGCGATGCTGGAGCCAGATGGCGCCGCCAGCGCATGGCCAGGACCTCCGCCGACCACTACGCCATCCTCGGGGTCTCGCCTGGGGCCACCACCGCTGAGATCAAGGCCGCCTACCGCGCCCTCGTCAAACGCCATCACCCGGATGCCGGCGGCGATCCGCGCACGATCCTGGCCCTGAATGCGGCCTGGGAAGTGCTGGGCGACGGGGACCGCCGCCGCCATTACGACCATGGGGCCGGCGTCGCCGTGCCGGCGCGCCCCGCCACGGGCGGTGCCGGGGCGGCCAAGGGG
>NZ_JAYGHZ010000050.1:0-9371 GCF_034931285.1 Synechococcus sp. BA-120 BA3 | reverse complement strand
ACGCGGAAGACCCCGCCCCCGCCCCGGTGGCGCCGCCGCCGGACCCCTGGGAACAGCTGCTGCGGGTGCTGGTGCTGGGGGTGAGGGACTACGCCGCCAAGTGCGGCTTCCAGCGGGCCCTGCTGGGGCTGAGCGGCGGCATCGATTCGGCCCTGGTGGCGGTGATCGCCGCCGCGGCCCTCGGCCCCGCCCGGGTGGAGGTGCTGCGCATGCCCTCCCCCTTCAGCTCGGCCGGCTCCCTCGACGACGCCGAGGGACTGGCCCGGCGGCTCGGGCTGGCCACCGCCACCCTGCCGATCGCACCGCTGATGGAGGCCTTCGCCGCCGCCCTTCCGCCCGCCCTGGGGGCGCCCCCGGCCGGGGTCACCGAGGAGAACCTGCAGTCCCGCATCCGCGGCACGCTGCTGATGGCGGTGGCCAACCAGAAGGGGGGCCTGCTGCTCTCCACCGGCAACAAGTCGGAGCTGGCGGTGGGCTACTGCACCCTCTACGGCGACATGAACGGCGGACTCTCGGTGATCGGCGATCTCTACAAGACCACCGTCTTCGGCCTCTCTGAGTGGCTGGATGGCGAGGCCTCCGGCCCCTGCCGGGCGGCCCTTGGCCTGCCGGCCGACGGCGAACTGATCGGCGCGGCGATCCGCAGCAAGCCCCCCAGCGCCGAGCTGCGCCCCGACCAGCGCGACAGCGATTCCCTGCCCGACTACGGGGTGCTCGACCCCCTGTTGAAGGCCTCGATCGAGGAGCTGCGCACCCCGGAGGAGCTGGTGGCGGAGGGGGCCGATCCTGCCCTGGTGGCCCGGGTGGCCGGCCTGCTGCGGCGGGCCGAGTTCAAGCGGCGCCAGGCGGCTCCGGTGCTCAAGGTGAGCGACCGGGCCTTCGGCACCGGCTGGCGGATGCCCATCGCCTCGGCCTAGGGTTTGCCGACGATCGCCTCCGGGCGGCAATCCTTCCTGCCCCATGCCAGCTCCCGGCCCGGCACCCCTGGCCTCCCCGATGGCGAGCATCGGTGTGCCCACGGAGATCAAGCGCGACGAACAGCGGGTGGCCCTCACCCCCGACGGCGTCCATGAACTGGTGTCCCAGGGCATGGAGGTGCGCGTCCAGGAGGGGGCGGGCCTGGGGGCCGGCATCAGCGACGACGACTACCGCGCCTCCGGGGCCCGCATCGTCAGCTGCGAGGAGGCCTGGGCCGCCCACCTGGTGGTGAAGGTGAAGGAACCGCAGCCACAGGAATTCGCCTTCCTGCGCAGCGACCTGGTGCTGTTCACCTACCTCCACCTGGCGGCCTACCCCGAGGTGGGCAAGGCCCTGCTGGAGGCGGGAACCACGGCGGTGGCCTACGAGACGGTGCAGCTGGAGGACGGCAGCCTGCCGCTGCTGGCCCCGATGAGCGAGGTGGCCGGACGGCTGGCGGCCCAGGTGGGGGCACACCTGCTGGAGAAGCCCCACGGGGGGCGGGGCGTGCTGATGGGCGGTTGCACCGGCGTGCGGCCGGCGCGGGTGGTGGTGCTGGGGGCCGGCACCGTGGGCTGGAACGCGGCCCGCATCGCCGCGGCCATGGATGCGGAGGTGTTCCTGCTGGATCGCTCGCCCCACCGCCTGCGGGGCCTGGAATCCGACCGCCGCGGCCGCATGACCAGCCTGGTGAGCAGCCGCAGCCTGATCGAGCGGCTGGTGCCGGGGGCCGACCTGCTGATCGGGGCCGTGCTCCTGCCCGGCGGCCGCGCCCCCACCCTGGTGAGCGAGGAGCTGGTGCAGCGCATGCGACCCGGCTCGGTGATCGTCGATGTGGCCATCGACCAAGGGGGCTGCATCGCCACCAGCCGCGAAACCACCCACACCGATCCGGTGGTCACCATCCACGGGGTGCAGCACTACGCCGTGGGCAACATGCCCGGCGCCGTGCCCTTCACCTCCACCGAGGCGCTGGTGAGCGTCACGCTCCCCTACATCCTGGTGATGGCGGGGCGGGGCCTGCTTGAGGCGGTCACCGACCGGCCCGAACTGCTCAGCGGTCTGAACACCGTCGATGGCGCCGTGTGCCACCCGGGGGTGGCCAAGGCCCTGGGGGTGGCGCCCCGCCACCCGATGGCCTGCCTGCGCTGAGCCGGCGGCTCCGGCGTCGGTTCAGAGGGTGGCGCGGAAGATCACCGAGGCGGGCTGGCCACTGAGGGGATCGATCGGCTCGCGCAGCTCGCGGATGGTCAGGCCATGGCGCTGGAACAGCCCCACCCAGGATTCCAGCGTCCGGAAGAACCAGGGCGCCGGCGTGCGGAAGGCCGGGGAGAAGCCCGACCAGGAGCCCTCCCGCCAGCCGCCCTCGTAGGGATGCTCGGCGCAGACCAGCATCGGGTGCAGCGTCTGGACGATCAGGCTGCCTTCGGGGGCCAGCAGGGCCGGCAGCGCCGCGAACAGCTCGTCGAGGCTGCTCTCACCGAGCAGGGAGAAGTTGGCCACCACCACGTCGAAGTGCTCCTTCAGGCCGCCGGCACCGATCTGCTGGTGGGAGAGCGTCTGGAAGCGGGCCCCGTCCGGGGCACCGTCCGCGGCGACGGCGGTGAGCTCGGCCACCGCATCGGTGCCGAGCACCGCCATGCCCTGGCGGGCGCAGTGGTGGGCCAGCCAGCCCTCGCCGCAACCCAGGTCCAGCAGGGTGGACGGCGCGCAGTCGCCGATCGCCTCCAGGATCGCCCCGTTGGTCACCCGCACGCGGCTGGGGATCTCGCCGCGGCGGACGACCCGGGTCCAGGTGGCGGCATTGACGACCCAGGAGGCCAGGATCTGTTGCTCCATCAAGGTCGGCGACGCTGTCGGCGACGGTGTCGGGACGGCGGAGGCCTCATCGCCGGGGTCAGGGGGAAGCAGCATGGACGCGTGAGAGGAGACGCGGGACGGACGGGCTGGAGGGCTGGGAAAGCGGAAGCGGCGGCAATGCTCAGTCAGCCGAGGGTGGCGTTCGCCGGCATCCTCGATGACCTTGAGAGTAATAATCACTACGCCCGAATCCGGCCGCATCCCCCAGGGTTCCAGTCGCCGATCCGGCTCCCGGCCTCGGGACCCTTTGAGACGCCTGGCTCAGTGTGACGCCTGGCTCAGGCCGCCGGCTCCGCCAGCAGGCCGGTGAGATCCTCGCTGCCGAACACCTGGCGGTAGGCGGCCGTGCTGGTGCACAGCACCACGGGCACGGCCACCAGCAGCCCGACGAAGCAGGCCAGCAGGCCCACCAGCACGATGGCGAATTCCACCAGGGCCAGCAGCAGCACCGAGCCCCACTGGGGATCGAGCAGGGTGCGGCCCCGGGTGATGGAGTCGATCGGTCCGCGGCCCTCCAGCAGGGCGATCTGGGCCAGGAACTTCTGGTTCACCGCCAGGTAGATCAGCACCGTGAAGGCCGCCAGGAACGGCAGCACGGCCAGGATCTGGTTGATCTGGGCGGCGCCGACCCCCACCAGGGCCGCCACGATCAGGATCGCGATCATCAGGATTCCCAGCACCAGGCCGTTGCGGAACAGCCGCCAGCTGGCCCCTCCATCCCAGCGGGTGAAGGTGCCCAGGGCCGGCTTGCCGCCGGAGAGGGCGCTCCAGGCGCCGCGGATCAGGCCCGTGGTGCTCCACAGGCTCACCAGCACGCTCAGGATCGAGCCCACCAGCAGCCGGACCAGCTGAACTGTCGTCACCACGGCGGCTTCGTCGGGGTCCACCTGGCCCTGGATCAACGAGCAGACGCTGCTGAGCACCCCCGCCAGCAGGGTGAAGCCGATGAACACCCAGGGGGCCCGGGCGAAGGCCTGCCAGCCCTGCTTCACGGCCTCGATCACCTTCAGGGAGGATCCGCCGCTGGAATCCGGCATCAGAGAGTCGGCCATGGCTCGGGGGGAGTTGCCGGGAGATTAGGCAGCGTCCGACCAGCGGCCACCCCATCGGTGCGAAGCGTTGCATGAGGGTCCCACGCTGGCCTCGGGGCGTCAGCAACGCGGCAGCAACGAGGCCCGGCATCGTCAGGGGGAGCAGGGGATTCCACGCGGTCGCGCTGGAGCCGGATGGCCGGTGTCACGATGACCCGGGCACCCCTGACCATCTGAACCATGGCGCGTGCGGTTGTGCAGGTCCTGTCCTTGGCACGGTCGCGGCTGTCCCGGCGGGTCGCCTTCTGGATCTTCCTCAACTTCCTCGTGGTGGAGGCGGTGGTGCTCATTCCCTCGGTGCTGCGCCAGGCCGAGCGCCTGGGGGAGCAGCTGGCCGCCGTCACGAACGCGAAGGTGGAATGGCTGGTGGCCAACAACCAGGCGGGCTCGTCCAAGGAACTGCTGGACGCCGTGCGCCGGCTGCAGGGGCCGACGATGGTGCGGGCCATTGAAGGGGCGGCGCTCTACCGGGACTCCAGCGGTGAGCTGCTGGGCAGGTTCGGTGTGGTCCCGGAGTTCTCCCCGGCGCCGTCCGGGCCGGAGGGGCCCACCGGACGGTGGTTTCCTCTGAGCGGTGCCTATGACGCCGCCTGGGGGCCCGCCAGCCTGCAGGGCGACCATCGGCTCGTGATCCGCCATGCCGACGACAGTCTCCTTGAGGGGTTGCGGGGCTACATCGTCAACATCGCCCTGATCGTGCTGGGCATCGCGGCCTTCCTCACCCTGATCACCATGCTGGTGGTCCACCGGCTGGTGATCGGCCCGATCCTTGCTCTGCGTGATCGGCTCGATCGGGCCGGAGAGGCCCTGGGTCAGGGTGGGTCCCCGGATCCGGAGCGCCTCCTGCTGCCCCCAGGACGGCGGGATGAAGTGGGGGAGGTGGAAGCGGCCTTCAACCAATCCTTCCTGCGAACCTCGGCGGAGATGCAGCGGCGGGTGGCGGCCGAGCGCAGCGCCAAGATCGAGCGCGACCGGGCCGAAAGCCTGCTGCTGAACATCCTGCCGGCGCCGATCGCCGAGGAGATGAAACGGGGCCGGCAGGTCATTGCCGAATCCCACGAGGATGTGAGTGTGCTGTTCGCCGACATCGTCAGTTTCACCGAGTTGTCGTCACGCCTGTCGTGCCACGCCCTGGTGGATCTGCTCAACCGGGTGTTCACGGCCTTCGATCAGCTCAGTGATCAGCACGGCCTGGAGAAGATCAAGACCATCGGCGATAACTACATGGTGGTGGGTGGTGTGCCGTCCTCCTCGGCGCATCACGCGGAAGCGATCGCCGCGATGGCGCTCGACATGCAGGCGTGGGTCGCCGGCTTCCGATCACCGGCGGTCGGGCCGCTGGCCCTGCGCATCGGCATCCACAGCGGCCCGGTGGTGGCGGGGGTGATCGGCCGCAGGAAGTTCATCTACGACCTCTGGGGCGAAACGGTGAACATCGCCAGCCGGATGGAAACCCATGGTCTGCCGGGCCGGATCCATGTGAGCGGAACCATGGCCCGGAGACTGCAGGAGCGCTACTGCCTGGAGGAGCGGGGACAGATGCCGATCAAGGGAGTCGGTGCGATGACCACCTACTGGTTGCACGACCAGGGACTTCAGCGCAGAGGGGAGGATCTGCCGTTGGAAGATCCGCAGTCGCGCCCACGGACTCCGCCCAACCCGGACAGTGGCCAGCCCGCCTGAGCGGCACCGTTGGCCGCCCCGGCGAGGACGCGACCGCAACGCGTTCTCCTCAGCGAACGGTTCCGGTGAAGTCCCGACGGTCTAGGTCGTGGCTTCGGCTGCCCCCAGCAGGGTCACGACCGCCTGGCGGGCATCGCTTGCCGCCTGGGGATTCCGTTGCAGGAAGGCCATCATCAGCGCGCCTTCGAACAGCAGCTGCAGCTGACGGGCCAGACCCTCCGGGTCACCGGCGCCGACGTCGCGGCAGAGGCCTTCCAGCAGGCGGCGGCAGCGCTCCTTGAAGCCGAGGGCCACTTGCCGCGGCAGATCGTCCGCAGCGGGGTACTCGCTGGCGGCCTTGAGGAACAGGCACCCATGAAACCCCGGCGATCGAACCGCTGCCTCGAGCCAGTCGAAAACAGCCAGGAGGCGCTCCCTGGGGGGCGCCGGCGCCGCGGCGATCCGCTGGGCGAGGGATGCGGCGATGGTCTCGGCACGGCGCTCGAGCACGGCGGCGATCAGCTCCTCCTTGGAACCGAAGTGCTTGTAGAGGGTCATCTTGGCCACGCCGGCCCGGGCCAGCACGGTGTCGATGCCCACGGCCCTGTAGCCCTGCCGGGCGAAGAGCGCTTCGGCGGCATCGAGCAGCGCCTCCCGCTTGCTGGAGGACCTGACGGTGGCACCGCTTCCGGACATGGCTCCCGATGAGCAGCACCCACCCTATCCAAATAGACAGACCGGTCTGCTACCGTTGCTTTCAGACAGACCTGTCTGTGCGGACGCAGGCCGGTCCCGTCCCTCCGCTTTGCCCTGGTCCCATGCGCAAGCTCCACGGCCACGAACTCTCCGGCAACAGCTACAAGGTGCGCCTGCTCCTGGAACTGCTCGGCCTCGACTACGACTGGGTCCGCGTTGATCTGATGGCCGGCGAGCACAAGGGGGAGGCGTTCCTCGCCCTCAACCCCTTCGGCCAGGTGCCCGTGCTCCAGGAGGACGGCATCACCCTTTCCGACGCCCAGGCGATCCTCTTCCACCTGGCGGCCCGCCAGGGGGATGGCCAGTGGCTGCCCGCCGATCCCCTCGGCCAGGCCCGGGTGGTGCGCTGGCTCTCCACCGCCGCCGGTGAGGTGCGCCAGGGGCCGGAAAGTGCCCGGCTGCACCATCTGTTCGGCGTCAAGGCGATTCCGATCGAGCGGGCCACCGAGAAGGCCGGCTTCATTCTTGAGCAGCTGGAGTGGCACCTGACCCACCGGCAGTGGCTGGAACTGGAGCGGCCCACCATCGCCGACATCGCCGTCTTCCCCTACGTGGCCCTGGCCCCGGACGGCGGCATCGATCTGGCCCCCTATCCCCACGTGCGCGCCTGGATCGGGCGGATCCAGGCGTTGCCGGGCTACGTGCCCATGCAGGGCCTGGAGGCCTGAACGGAGACCCCACCCATGACCCAGCACTACCTGCACCGCCATCTCACCCCCGCCGTTCTCGAGACCCAGCTTCAGGCCTATGGAGATAGCCAGAGCAGTCCCCCGGCCCCCGACCCCGACCGGCTCGGCGCCCGGGAGATCGACTTCATCCACGCCCGCGACAGCTTCTACATGGCCAGCCTCACCGAGGCGGGGGCGCCCTACATCCAGCACCGCGGCGGGCCGGTGGGGTTCCTGCGGGTGCTCGACGAGCACCGCCTGGGATTCGCCGATTACGCCGGCAATCGCCAGCTGCTCAGCGCCGGGCACCTGCGCCGCGATCCGCGGGTGGCCCTGTTCCTGATGGATTACCCCGCCCGGCGCCGCCTCAAGATCGATGGGGAGGCCGAGGTGCTGTCCCTCGATGCCGATCCGTCCCTGACGGCGGCGCTGGCAGATGGGGCGGCAGGCGTGGTGGAGCGCCTCCTCCGCATCCGGGTGGAGGCTTTCGACTGGAACTGCCCGCAGTTCATCACGCCCCGGTTCACCCCGGTGTCATGACGGCCCTTCCCCACCCCGCTGGGGGAAGGACACATCCAGCACCAGGCAGCCCGCCCCATCGGTGCGGAAGGGGCCATGCACCTCCCCCGGCGGGCGGCTGGCGTAGTGCCCACTCTCCAGCCACAGCCCGAAGGCGCCATCGAAGAGGCGCCCGCTGACAAGGAAGATCTCCTCGGGGAAGGGGTGGGCCTTGCCGCCGAAGGCGGCGGTGTCGGCCCCAGGCAGGAAGCGGGTGAGGCGGGTGATCTCCCCGGTGGGCGGATCCTCACTGAGCACCAGCTCCTGCACCTGCCCTTCCAGCCCCTCCAGCCAGCGCCAGCGATGGGCCTGCTCCGGCGCCAGTGGATTCCAGTACGTGCTGGTGGTCTTGCTCATGGTGGGGTGAGGTGGGCGTCGACCAGCGGCGCCAGCTGCCCGGCGTGCTCCCGGCCGAGATCATGGTCGCCCCCGCTGATCACGTGCAGACGGGCATCGGGCAACAGCATGGCCAGGCGCTCCCCCACGGTGAACGGGCTGAAGGGGTCGGCATCGCCCCAGAGCAGCAGGGTGGGTGCCGCCACCTCCGCCAAGTGCCCGGTGAGGTCCGTCGTTTCGGTGGCGAACCAGTCGGGGAGATGGGACAGGCTGGTGCGGAAGCTGGCCCGCCAGTCGGCGGCCCCCAGCGCCGCCATCGGCAGGCCGCCGGAGGTGGCGCACAGCACCAGGTGCGTCACCCACCGGGGCCGGGCCAGGGCGGCCCGCAGCGCCAGGACCCCACCCATCGACTGGGCGACCAGGGCGCAGGGGCGATCCAGCGGCTCCAGCACCAGGTCCAGCAGATCCGCGAAGCCCTCCACCCCCGGCCGGGGCGGGATGCCGCCGAAGCCGGGCCAGCCCAGGTGCCGCCGCTCGGCGGGGCAGGCCAGCCGCTGCTCCAGGGGACACCAGAAGGAGGTGTCGCCCGAGGCGCCGGGGAGGAACAGCAGCCGCTCGGGCCGGCCGCTCACGGCCGCTCTGCCCCCACGCCCACCAGGGCCGCACTCGCCTCCCAGAGCCGGCGGGCCAGATCCATGTTCTGGCCTTCGCTGCTGGTGGCGGTGGCCTCGAACACATGCCGTCCTGGAGCCGTGACGCGGTTGGCGCGGTAGGTGAAGCCGTTGTCGGCGTAGGCGTCATCGACGGCCAGGGCGGCCAGCAGCGCCCCGGCGTTCTCGACGCTCTCGGTCAGGCGCAGCAGCGTGCGGGCCGCCAGGGCGAACAGCCGCTGGCCCAGCTCATTCGTCTGGCGGCTGTAGCGCCAGAAGCCGCCCTCGCTGGTGGGCGGGATCACCAGCCCCGGGCTCCAGGCGATCACCGGAGCGGGCGTGCCCTGCGCCTCCAGCCGCCGGGCGAATTCCCGGGCGAACAGCACGTTGCAGAGCTTGCTGTCCTTGTAGGCCTTGTCGGCACTGAATGGACCCGAGCCGTCCACCATCGTGGTGCCCTGGCCCGGCCGCAGGCCCGCCAGCGCACCGAGCCCCGCCGGGGCCCCCACCTTGCCCCCCGCGGTGGTGGGGTCGTGCACCTCGCTGGCGGTGACCACCAGCCGCGGCGCCGGCCCCGCCGCCAGCAGGGGCCGCAGCTGATGGGCCAGCAGAAAGTGGCCCAGGTGGTTCACCCCGAAGCTGAGCTCATGGCCCTGGGCCGAGCGGCGCGGTTCGCTGGCACCGGCGTACTGGAGGCCGGCATTGAGCACGAGCGTCTCGATGGGGGTCCCCCGGGCCAGCAGGGCGGCGGCACAGGAACGCACGCTCTCCAGATCCGCCAGGTCGCAGACTTCGGCAACGGGCGGCAGGCCGGTGCCGGCCCGCTCCAGCAC
>NZ_JAYGHZ010000049.1:0-9500 GCF_034931285.1 Synechococcus sp. BA-120 BA3 | reverse complement strand
CCACTGGGGCCACCCCCGGCCCGCCCGCCGCCAGCGACGACCGGCCCGGCAAGCCCTCCCTGGGCCCGGCGCCCGCCCCTTCGGCCTCGGCCGAACCCCGGGTGCTGATCAGCGAGGTCGTGATCGAAGGCCTGGCCGACCACCCCGAGCGTGAGCGGCTCGAGCTGGCGGCCTATGCCGCCATGGCGGTGACCCCCGGCAACGCCATCACCCGCAGCGAGCTGGAAACCGATCTGCAGGCCATCTACGCCACCGGCTGGTTCTCCGACGTGCGGATCCAGCCCCAGGACGGCCCCCTGGGGGTACGGCTGGTGGTCTCGGTGGTGCCCAACCCCGTGCTCACCAAGGTGAGCCTCGATCCGGCCGACGCCAAGGTGCCGGAGACCGTGGTTCAGGACACCTTCGCCGGCGATTACGGCAAGACCCTCAACCTGGTGACCCTGCAGGGCCGCATGCAGGAGCTGCAGAAGTGGTACGCCGACCAGGGCTTCTCCCTGGCCCGCGTCACCGGCCCTTCCCGGATCAGCCCCGAAGGCGACGTGCAGCTGCTGGTGCGCCAGGGCACCGTGAAGGGCGTGGAGGTCCAGTTCCTCAACAAGGAGGGATCGGCCACCAACGACAAGGGCCAGCCGATCAAAGGCAAGACCAAGGAATGGGTCATCACCCGTGAGATCTCCATCAAGACCGGCGAGATCTTCAACCGCCGCAACCTGGAGGACGACCTCAAGCGCCTGTACGGCACCGGCCTGTTCAGCGACGTCAAGGTGACCCTGCGCCCCGAACCTGAGGATCCCGGCTCGGTGGTGATCGTGCTGGGGGTCGTCGAGCAGTCGACCGGATCCCTCTCCGGGGGCCTGGGCTACAGCCAGAGCCAGGGGGTCTTCGGCCAGATCCAGATTCAGGACAGCAACCTGTTCGGCCGGGCCTGGGACCTGTCCACCAGCTTCACCTACGGCCAGTTCGGCGGCCTGGCCGACATCTCCTTCAGCGACCCCTGGATCAAGGGGGACAAGTACCGCACCGCCTTCCGGTTCAAGGCCTTCGTCAGCCGGGACGCCCCCCAGGTGTTCCAGAGCCAGGACAACGGCAACATCTTCACCGTCGCCGACTTCTACCAGGCCCCGGGCACCCAGGTCGCCTACAACATCTTCTCGCCGTTCAACCCCCTCCTTGACGTCTTCCCGTCAGTGACGGCGGCCCGGATCGCCGCCGAGGCCGGCGGCCAGAACCTCAGCTGGTTCCAGTTCGACGGCAACAGCGTGCTGATCCAGCGCGTCGGGGCCAACGTCCAGTTCGTGCGTCCCCTCAACGGCGGCAACCCCTTCAAGCGGGCGCCCTGGACCGTGCTGCTGGGGCTGACCGGCCAGGTGGCCACACCCATGGACTTCTCCGGCACCTCCCGCCGCTTCGGTCTGGCCACCCCGAACGAGTCCACCGCGCTGTTCACGGCTCCCACCAGCTCGATCATCTGCCTCGCCTTCAACTGCGCCGCCCGCAACCAGCTGCTGGGCCTGCGGCTGGCGGCGACGATGAGCACCCTCAACGATCCCCGCAACCCCACCCAGGGGAATTTCATCAGCATCGGCACCGAGCAGTTCTTCTCGGTGGGCCCCGATTCCCCCACCTTCAACCGGATCCGCGGCAGCTTCACCCACTACATCCCGGTGCGCTGGCTGAAGTTCTACAAGGGCTGCCGACCGAAGGCCGGCGAGACGGAGGACTGCAAGCAGGCCCTGGCCTTCCAGGTGTCCGCTGGCACGGTGATCGGCGACCTGCCGCCCTATGAGGCCTTCTGCCTGGGTGGCGGCAACTCGGTGCGGGGCTACTTCGACTGCGACCTGGGCGTCGGCCGGAGCTTCGGCGAGGCCACGATCGAATACCGCTTCCCCCTGTTCAGCATCGTCAGCGGCGAGCTGTTCATCGACGGCGGCACCACCTTCGGCAGCCAGGCGAAGGTCCCGGGCAACCTGGGCGGCCTGCTCAACAAGCCTGGTTCCGGCTTCTCGATCGGCACCGGCCTGATCGTCACCACCCCCGTCGGCCCGCTGCGCCTGGAGGTGGCCAGCCAGGACTTCACCGGCGAGTGGCGCTTCAACCTCGGCGTGGGCTGGAAGTTCTAGTGACCAGCTGGCCCAGCGACTATCGCCAGGCCTGGACCCTGCGCTCCAGCGTGGAGCGCTCCGGGGTCGGGCTGCACAGCGGCGCCGTCTCCCGCGTCCGCCTCGGCCCTTCGGAGCGGCCCGGCTACTGGCTGGGCTGGCTGGATGCGCCGGAGCGTCCCCTGCAGCGACTCGGCCCCACCCAGGTGTGCGACACCCGCCTCTGCACCTGCCTGCAGGTCGGCGATCGCCGCCTGGCGACGGTGGAGCACCTGCTGGCGGCCCTGGCCGGCACCGGGGTGAGCCAGGCGGAACTGTGGGTGGACGGAGAGGAGATCCCCCTGCTCGATGGCTCCGGCCTGCCCTGGGTGGACGCGATCGCCGAGGCGGGCCTCAGCGACAGGGGTGAGCGCGTCGAGCCGGCGCTGCCCCCCTTGCCCCTCACCCTCGGCCAGGGGCTTGGGTTCGTGGCGGCCCTGCCCAACGACCGGCTGCGCCTGGCGGCGGCGATCGAGTTTCCCCAGCCCGCCATCGGCCGCCAGCTCTATGCCCTCGATCTCACGCCGGAGAGCTTCGTCTCCGAGATCGCCCCGGCCCGCACCTTCGGCTTCCGGGACCAGGTGGAGCAGCTGCTGGCCGCGGGCCTGATCCGCGGCGGCGCCCTCGACAATGCCCTGGTCTGTGACGGGGACGACTGGCTGAATCCGCCGCTGCGCTTCGCCGACGAACCGGTGCGCCATAAGCTGCTGGACTTGCTGGGAGATCTGGCGCTGGTGGGCTTGCCGAGGGCCCACGTCTTTGCCTACCGCGGTTCCCATGGCCTGCACACCGCCATGGCCGCGGCCCTTGCGGCCCAGGCGCCCCGCCTGCCCGTACCCGTACCGACCCACTGAATCCTTGACCGTTCTTCCCTCCGCCGCTCCCGAGGCCGCCACGGCCGCTGCCGCCGATGCGCCCCCGGCCGTGGTGCTCAGCAGCGAACAGATCCTCAACCTGCTCCCCCATCGCTATCCCTTCGCCCTGGTGGATCGGGTGGTGGAGTATGTCCCCGGCCAGCGGGCGGTGGCCCTCAAGAACGTCACCTTCAACGAACCGCAGTTCCAGGGCCATTTCCCCGGCCGGCCGCTGATGCCGGGGGTGCTGATCGTCGAGGCCATGGCCCAGGTGGGGGGCCTGATCGTCACCCAGATGCCCGATCTTCCCAAGGGTCTGTTCGTCTTCGCCG
The DNA here is from genome assembly GCF_034931285.1 of Synechococcus sp. BA-120 BA3. Classification (NCBI taxonomy): domain Bacteria; kingdom Bacillati; phylum Cyanobacteriota; class Cyanophyceae; order Synechococcales; family Synechococcaceae; genus Synechococcus; species Synechococcus sp. BA-120 BA3. The sequence continues at coordinate 6,176 of NZ_JAYGHZ010000049.1, read as the reverse complement.
GCATCGACGGCGTCCGGTTCCGGCGGCCCGTCGTACCCGGCGACCAGCTGCTGATCACCTGCGAACTGCTCAGTCTCAAGCGCAAGCGCTTCGGCAAGGTGCACGCCACCGCCACGGTCGATGGCGAGCGGGTCTGCTCGGGCGAGCTGATGTTCTCGCTCGTGGACTGACGCGATGTCGAGTGCAGCCATGACGACATCCGTGCATCCCACGGCCCTGGTGGATCCGAGGGCCCGGCTGGGCCCGGGTGTGGAGATCGGCCCTTATGCGGTGATCGGTCCGGAGGTGGAGATCGGCGAGGGCAGCCGCATCGGTCCCCATGTGGTGATCGACGGGCGGGTGCGGATGGGCAAGGGCAACCGGATCTTCCCGGGGGCCTGCATCGGCCTTGAGCCCCAGGACCTCAAGTACGGCGGCGCCCCCACCGAAGTGGTGATGGGCGATGAGAACACGATCCGCGAGTGCGTGACCATCAACCGCGCCACCGCCGAAGGGGAGCGGACCGTGCTGGGCAACGGCAACCTGCTGATGGCCTACAGCCACATCGGCCACAACTGCCAGCTCTCCGACCGGATCGTCATCGCCAACGGGGTGGCGGTGGCGGGCCACGTGGTGATCGGCGAGCGGGCGGTGATCGGCGGCGTGCTCGGCATCCACCAGTTCGTCCACATCGGCAGCCTGGCGATGGTGGGCGGCATGAGCCGCATCGACCGCGACGTGCCCCCGTTCATGACGGTGGAGGGCCACCCCGGCCGCATCCGGGGACTGAACCGCGTCGGGCTGCGCCGCAGCGGCATGGCCCAGCTCGACGACGGCGCCCAGTTCCGCCAGCTGCAGGATCTCTGGACCCTCATCTACCGCAGTGACCTGGTGCTGGCCGCCGCCCTGCGGCAGGCCCGGGAGCGGCCCCTGCTGGCCGCCGCCGATGAGCTCTGCGCCTTTCTGGAGGCCTCGGTGGGGCCGGGCCGGCGCGGACCGCTGCCGGCCCAGCGCTGATGGTGCGACTCCTGGTCAGCACCGGAGAGGTGTCCGGTGATCTGCAGGGATCCCTGCTGGTCAAGGCCCTGCACGAGGAGGCCGCCCGCCGGTCCCTGCCGCTCGATGTGGTGGCCCTCGGGGGAAGCCGCATGGAGCGTGCTGGCGCCCAGCTCCTGGCGGACACCACCAAGCTCGGGGCCATCGGCCTGTGGGAACCGATTCCCCTGGTCATCCCCACCCTCAAGCTGCAGGCCCGGGTGCGCCGCTGGCTGCGGTTGCACCCCCCCGATGCGGTGGTGCTGATCGACTACATGGGGGCCAACGTGAACCTCGGCCTGCGGCTGCGGCGGCTCTACCCCCAGGTGCCGATCACCTATTACATCGCCCCCCAGGAGTGGGCCTTCCGCCTCGGCGACGGCGGCACCACCCGGCTGATCGGTTTCACCGACCGCATCCTGGCGATCTTCCCGGAGGAAGCCAGCTTCTACGCCGAACGGGGAGCCCAGGTCACCTGGGTGGGCCATCCCCTGATCGACACCCTGCAGCAGCGACCGACGCGCCAGGAGGCCCGCGAGCGGCTTGGCCTGCCGGCGGAGGCGCCGGTGCTGCTGCTGCTGCCCGCCTCGCGGCGCCAGGAGCTGCGCTACGTGTTGCCGGCCATGGCCCAGGCCGTGGCCATGCTGCAGCGGCAGCGGCACGATCTGCAGGTGCTGCTACCCGCCGGCCTGCCGGGGTTCGAAGCTGTCCTGGCCGAGACCATGCGGGCGGCCGGAGCCACGGCGGTGCGGGTGATCCCGGCCGGTGAGGCCGACGGGCTGCGGCCGCTGCTGTGCGCCGCCGCCGATGCCGCCCTCACCAAGTCGGGCACCGCCAACCTGGAGCTGGCCCTGCGGGGGGTGCCCCAGGTGACCGGCTACCGGGTGAGCCGGCCGACGGCGTTCCTGGCGAAACATGTGATCCACTTCAACGTGGCCCACATTTCCCCGGTGAACCTGGTGCTGGGGGAACGGCTCGTACCGGAACTGCTCCAGGACGATTTCACCCCGGACGCCATCCTGGCGGCCCTGCTGCCCCTGTTCGATCCCGCCTCCGGGGCACGGGAGCGGGTGCTGGAGGGCTACGTTCGTCTGAGGGAGAAGCTCGGAGAGCCGGGCGTCACCCGCCGGGCCGCGACGGCGATTCTGGAACCCTTCCCGGGACACCCCCCATGCGACTGATCGCGCTGGTGCTTGGTCTGCTGCTGGCCCTCGGCGGGCCGGTGGCGCCCGCCCTGGCGGCCACCGAGGAGGCCGTGCTGGCCGGCGGCTGTTTCTGGTGCCTGGAGCACGATCTGGAGGTGCTCCCCGGGGTCCTGGACGTGGAGAGCGGCTACAGCGGCGGCAAGACCGCCAACCCCACCTACAAGCAGGTCTCGGCCGGCGGAAGCGGCCACCAGGAGGTCGTGCGGGTGCGCTTCGACAACACCGAGATCCGCTACGACACCCTGCTGCGGGCCTACTGGCGCAACATTGATCCCCTCGACGGCGGCGGCCAGTTCTGCGACCGTGGCGATTCCTACCGGCCCGTGATCTTCACCACCAGCGCCAACCAGGCCGTGGAGGCCCGCAACAGCCTGGTGGCCGCCGCCCGGGAGCTGGGCAAGCCGGCCTCGGCGATCAAGGTGGCGATCCGGCCCCTGGCCAGGTTCTGGCCGGCAGAGGGCTACCACCAGAACTACGCCAAGCGCAACGGCGTCCGGTACAACTACTACCGCTGGTCCTGTGGACGCGACCGGCGCCTGGACACGGTCTGGGGGCGACGGGCCCGCACCAGCCAGCGCTGGCAGGGCGGCTGAGCCCTCCATCGGCTGTGATGCCGATCACCCGCAGGGGAAACCGCACGGGCCATCCCCCCTGTCGCGACCGAGAAAATGCCTTAGCGTTTGTTCCATCACCGGAGGGCTTCTGTATGTATCTGCTGACCATCCGGGACGGTCTGCAGACGCGCCACATCGGGCCCTATGCGAGCCCGAGGCAGGCGTCCGACGATCTCGACAAGCTGCAGGCCAGCTGCGGCGAGAAGGCCACCTGGCAGATCCACCGCCTGGAATCCCCCGCCGAGCTGCACGCCCGCATCCCCGGTCGGGGCGACACCGAACCGGTGGCGGTCTGAGTCTGGGCGTGGCTCAGGCCCGGGGCGGGGTGCGGGGGTAGCCGCGCAGCAGCCCGCTCTCGACCATCAGCCCCACACCGGCATTGATCAGGATCAGGCCGAGGGCCCCGTACCAGACCCAGGGTCCGGCCTCCGGCAGCGACTGCCCCTGGTCGGCCGCCGCCGCCAGGGCCGACCAGGTCTGGATGCCCTTGCGGATGACCCCCTCCCCGAAGAGGCACAGCCCGGCTGGGAGCAGGAGCACACCGAGCTGGGCCTTCACGTACCAGCGGATCTTGTGAACGGCCATGGGGCGATGCGTTGTCTGGTCTGGAAGCAAACCTAGGCCGCAGGCTCCGGCCGCCCCAGCCGCCGGGGACGGCGGCGGCGCCGTTCAGGCCGGGGCGCCCGCCACCAGCCAGGCCACCAGGGTGCGCACCCCGAAGCCGGTGGCCCCCGCCGGATCCAGCCCCCGCGCTTTGTCGCTCCAGACGGTGCCGGCGATGTCGAGGTGGGCCCAGGGCAGCCCCCTGGTGACGAAGTCCTGCAGAAAGAGGGCGGCGGTGATCGAGCCCCCGGGCCGCGGCCCGGTGTTCTTCATGTCAGCGACGTGGCTCTTGAGCCCCTTCTTGTAGGAGCCGCGCAGGGGCATGCGCCAGAGGGACTCGCCACCGGCCGTGCCGGCGGCGATCAGGGCCTCGGCCAGGCCGTCGCTGGGGGACCAGAGTCCGGCGATCTCCTCGCCCAGGGCGATCACGCAGGCCCCGGTGAGGGTGGCGAGATCGACGATGGCATCGGGCTCCAGCCCGCAGGCATACACCAGCGCATCCGCCAGGGTGAGGCGTCCCTCCGCGTCGGTGTTGTTGATCTCGATGGTCTTGCCGTTGGAGGCGGTGAGCACATCGCCCGGGTGGATCGCACCGCCGCTGATCATGTTTTCGCAGCTGGCGACGATCACGTGCACCTCCAGGCCGGCGGGGCGGATCTCGGCGATGGCGCGGGCCGCCCCCAGCACGGCAGCGCTGCCGCCCATGTCGTACTTCATCATCTCGATCTGGGAGCCGGCCGTCTTGAGGTTGTAGCCGCCGGAATCGAAGGTGAGCCCCTTGCCCACCAGCACCACCCGCCGGGTCACCTCGCCGGTGGGCCTCAAGGTGAGATGGATGAACTTGGGGGGCAGGTCGGAGCCCTGGGCCACCCCCAGGTAGGCCCCCATGCCGAGGGCCTCGCAGTCGGCCCGCTCCAGCACCTTGAGCTGGAGGCCGAAGGCGTCGGCGATGGCGGCGGCCTCGTCGGCCAGCGCCTGGGGCGTCGCCTTGTTGGGCGGGGCCGCCACCAGCTGCCGGGCCAGTTCGACGCCGCTGCAGGTGGCCGCCACATGGGCCAGGCCCGCCGCCGCGGCCTCTTCCACCAGCCGGGCCACCCCGGGCCGCAGGGCGAGGCGGCCCTGCTGCACCAGCTCGGCGTAGCAGGCCTGCTTGCGGCGCTGCAGCTCCTCCACCCGGCCCCGTTCCGGCGTGCGGCCCTCCACCTGCCGCAGGAAGGCGGTGATCCGTTCGTGGCCACCGCCCACCGCCAACAGCCGCCCGTAGGTGGGCCGGTCCCAGCGCCAGGGCAGGCCGGCCGCCTCGAAACTGCGGTTGAAGGCCACCCGGTGGCCCTCGAACTCCGTCTCGGCCAGGGTGCCGTCCACATCCCAGAGCAGGGCCGACAGGGCCGGGGCCATCGGCTGCCGCGCTTGTGTCCGGAGCCAGGCTAAGGGGTGCGCCCCGCGGCCCCGCCTTCCACAATGCGGGGGCCCCGCCTGCCCCTCGTTGCCCTCCGCCGTCGACGAGCGCCGCTGGCTGCTGCCCTCTCCCCTTGGCGGTGACGGCCCCATCGAGGCGGCCGGGGCTCCAGACGGCGACCTCCCCTGTGAGCTGCTGGCCCTGCTGCGGCGTCGCGGCCTGGTGACGGCCGAGGCGGTCCGCCAGTTGCTGGATCCGGAGGCGGCCCCCGATCCGGAGGCCCATTTCCCGGCTCTGGCGCTGGCGGTCGAGCGGCTGGTGCGCTGCTGCCAGGGGGCGGAGGCGGTGGCGATCTGCGGCGACTACGACGCCGACGGCATGACCAGCACGGCCCTGCTGGTGGGGGTTCTGCAGCGCCTCGGGGCCCGCCCCCGGGCCGCCATCCCCAGCCGCATGGAGGACGGCTACGGCCTCAATGCCGCCATGGTGGAGCGGCTGGCGGCCGAGGGGGTGCGGCTGCTGATCACGGTGGACAACGGCGTGGCCGCCATCGAGGCCCTGGAGCGCGCCGCAGATCTGCAGGTGGAGGTGATCCTCACCGACCACCACAGCCTGCCCCCCCAGCTGCCGCCGCACCTGGCCCTGCTGCACCCGGCGGTCACCCCGGAGGACTCCCCCTACCGGGGTCTGGCGGGGGTGGGGCTGGCCCACGTCCTGGCCACCGCCCTCTGCCGGCGGCTGCGCCACCGCCATGGGCTGGAGATCGCCCTCAACCTGTTCTGCATCGGCACCATCGCCGACATGGCCCCCCTGGAGGGGGTCAATCGCCGCTGGCTGCTCGATGGCCTGCCCCTGCTGGGCCGCAGTCCGCTGCCCGGCCTGCAGGCCCTGCAGCAGCTGGCGGGGCTGGAGAAGCACCGGGTCGATGCCGAGGCGGTGGGCTTCCAGCTGGCCCCGCGCATCAATGCCGTCGGCCGGCTGGGGGACCCCCAGCTGGTGGTGGACCTGCTGACGACGGAGGATCCCGAGCGGGCCCTGGAGCTGGCCCGCGCCTGCGAGGCCCTCAACCGCCAGCGGCGGGAACTCTGCAGTGCGATCGAGGCGGAGGCCCTGGCCCTGCTGGAGGCTGATGGTCCCCGCCGGCCCGCCTTCCTGCTGCTGGCCCAGGGCCACTGGCACCACGGTGTCATCGGCATCGTCGCCTCCCGGCTGGTGGAGCGCTTCGGCCGTCCCGTGGCCCTGCTGGCCGGCGAAGGGGGAGGCCGGCTGCGGGCGTCGGTGCGGGCCCCGAAGGGCTTCGCCGTCGATGGGGCCCTGACGGCCTGCGCCGACCTGCTGGAG
>NZ_JAYGHZ010000048.1:0-9699 GCF_034931285.1 Synechococcus sp. BA-120 BA3 | reverse complement strand
CATCCCAATGGACTGATGAGCAAGACCAACCGGCGCCGGCTACGGCGTCAACAAGCCGGGGCTACAGCCTCACAGGGTGGGCCAGATTTCATGTCGCCGGAGGACCAATTCCGGATGTCGCTTGACAGGGCGCAGTTGTCGCCCGGCGGCCAGGGGGCCTGGAATTCGGGTCTCGCCGTGGCCAGGACCATCAAGGGGTGCTGATGGGCTGTGCTGATCAGACGATCAAGCAGCTCCAGGGTTGTGGGATCGATCCAGTGCAGATCCTCCACGACGATCAGGCTCGGCTGACCATCGCTCCAGGCCTGGACCATCGCCAGCAGGGTGTCGAGTCGGATCTGGCGTTTCTTCTCGGGGGTAAGCCCGTCCAGCGCTGATTGATGGCCTCCGCGCAGGCCGATGAGATCGGCCAACACCTCCAGGCTGCTGGCTTCGGTGGCGCCATAGCGCTCCATCATGCGGGCCAGCTTCTGCTGGCGACTCCCATCGGCTTCGCCCTTCTCGAAGCCGGCGGTCTTTTTGATCTGCTCGGCGATGGGATGCAGGGTGCTTTCCCTGGTGTTCGGGCCGCAGTACCAACTCATCTGGCGATGGCCCTGCTCCAGCAGGGAGCGCTTCAGTTCACCGACGAGATGGGATTTGCCGATCCCGGCTTCCCCCTGCAGCAGCACCAGCTGGCCCTGCCCTCGAGAGGCGGATTGCCAGGCCTTGAGCAGCATCTCCATCTCCTGCTGCCGGCCGATCAGCGGCAGATCGCTCGTTTTCCAGCGGGCCTGGGAACGGCAGGAGACATCCGTTTCCTCCAGCACCGCATAGACGGGCATGGCCTGATGGAAGCCTTTCAGTTCCTTGGCACCAAGACTCTGGTGATGGAACAACTCCCGTGTGATCCGATGCGTGCTCTCCGACACCAGGATCTGGTCGGGCCCCGCTTCCGATTGCAGCCTGGCGGCCAGATTCGGGGTTTTCCCCATCATCAGCCCGGCCTTGTGGGGCGTCTCGATGTCCCGGATGCTGGTGGCCACCACGGAACCTGTGGCGATGCCGATGCGGCAGCGCAGGGGCTCGGCGGTGGGCGACGGGAGCCGCCGGATCGCGTCCCGCAGCCGCAGGCCGGCTCTGACGGCATTGGGAGCGGCTTCTTCGGAAGCATCCGGATAGCCGAAGTACGCCAGAATGCCATCACCCAGATACTGGGCCATGTAGCCACTATGTGAGGACACAATGTCATCACAAATGGCATAATAGGACTCGACCAGCTCCATAAGCTCCTCGGGGTCGAGTTGCTCCGCCATGGTTGTGGAGTTGACGAGGTCACAGAACAGCACCGTGACCTGACGCCGCTCCGGCGGACGCTTGACAGGTTTCACGCTTGTGGCCATCGCTGGTTCATCGCCGATTCATTGAAGATTCGTCGTCGTGCCCGGGCCTGCGGCCAACGTTGAAACGTGGCGATTGCTGGGGGTGAGCTTAGCCGTCGTGAACATTTTCCGTGGGCGTTCTGTCTTTTCCGGCCACCCCGAATCCGGCGTCACCGCAGGCGCATCAGGGTTCCAGCAGACCCCGCCGCTGCAGCGGTTCGAGATTCGCCAGTCGCAGCCCCTCCGCCGTCTCGACGACGGTTCCCCTTGCGCGCAGCTGGGTGAGGATCCGGGAGGTGGTGCCCCGGGCCAGGCCGGCGATGGTGGCGATCTCCGCCTGCTTCAGGTCGGGAATCGGAGCGAGCGGATCCTTGCCGTAGCCGTTGCAGAGCGCGAGTTCCAGCAGGGTGGCCAGAACGCGGGTGGAGGCATCCTCGCCCCGCAGGCTGAAGCGCCGCCCCAGGCAGAGCAGTCGTCGTGCCTGCAGCCGGGCCATCTCCAGGGCGAAGTCCGTTGAACGATCCAGTTCGTCCTGAACCGTTTTCCAGCGCAGTTTCACAACCTCGAGCGGGGTGAGAGCCACCACATCGGCGGACCGCCGGCTGTTCCCGAGCAGCATCGCCAGCTCCCCGAACATTTCCCCGGCGCCCATCAGCGCGATCACCACCTCCTCCCCCTGCAGGGTGAGGTGTCGGACCTTCACCACCCCCGAGCGGATCAGGAACATTCCGTCGTTCCAGTCCCCCTCGAAGACCAGCTGATGCTGGGCGGGCACCAGCAGGGTCCTGTGCTCGCTGAGAAGGCTCTCCAGCTGCCTGATCTCCAGTCCCGCGAACAGTGGGAAGGACCGCAACTCTCCGGCCTCGAAGTCCCCCATCACCCTCCGACGGCCAGGCCACAATCCCATGGTTTCCCTGGCTTGTCATCCAGGTGACAGCTGGGTGGCACCGATCTCCCGGCTGGCGGCGACCGGGAACAACGCACGTCGGCCGTGTTCCCCGGACAGTGACGCCATTGCATGGGCTCGCCTGCCATGACGTCCCTCGTCCTCCCTGCTCGGCGTCGGTGGCCCGCGCCCGCCGGGACGCCTGGGTGGGTCGGGTGCAGCTGGCCGGAGCTGCTCGCCCTGGCGGTCGCCGGGTTGTCGGGCCAGGTCACCCCGTTGTCGCTGCTGCTGTCGTCCCTGATCCGGCTGAGCTGGTGCTCGGCCGAGCTTCTCCACGGGGCCGGCCATGGGCTGCTGCGGGCCATGGTCGACGGCGACGGCGCTGCCCTGGCCGTGGTTCACCTCCTGGAGCATCGCTCCCCCGGGGAGGTTCTTCGGACCCTGGCGCCCCTGGGGTCGATCGGTCCGGCCGACGGCAGGGGGCGATCGCTGCCCTGGGTGGCGGTCGGGGACCCGACCCCCTGGCGGGTGCGCCTCAAGGCCGGCGGCGGTCTGCTGTTCAACCTGCTGGCCCTCACCCTGGCCTGGAGCGCCCTGCTGGCCTTTCCCGCCGATGGCTCCGCCCCGGTCCAGGCCCTGCTGGTCAGTGTGGCGACGGCCAACGGCACGCTGCTGCTGGCCTCACGCTCCGACTGGCAGGCGATCGGGAGCGGCCGAGCGGCCCGCTTCCACTGTGGCCATTTCGGCTTCATCAGTGCGGCCGATCCGTCGCCGCGGGGCGAGCTGCTCTCGCCGCCCGCGATCGATCGCTTCCGGGCCATGGGCCTGGAGATGGAAACCCGGGGAGCGCCCGCGGGTGCCGGTCTGGTGCTGGTCCGGGATCGGAAGGGCCGGATCGGCTTCGTCGGCCAGGGGATGGTCAACGGCAAGCGCGGCCACCTGACCCGATCGCTGGAGCGCGGCCTTCGGCGTTCCGGCCACCGGGCCCTGCGGACGGGCCGCCGAACGTTGCCGTCCGGGCTGATCGCCGCCTGGCATTACGGCTCCGGCTCCAGCGGCGCACCCGGCAGCCCGGCGTCCCACTGGCCCCAATGGTCACCGCCGCAGCGGCGCCGTCTCTGGACCCGGTGGCAGGGACGCTGGCTGAGTGACTGGCAGCCGGTGCAGCACCGCATCGCCCTCGACGGCGACTTCAACGGCTTCACCCTGTTCGGCACCGAGGCGGACGTCAACGAACTGGGGGCCTGGCTGGCTGTCGCCCTCCGTTGCCGCCATCCGGCTCCCGGCGCTGCGCCGACGATCGCCGGTCTGATGGACCTGCTGATCTGCAAGGGCGACTGGTTCGCCGCCGTGCGGCTGGCTTCCCTGCGGCTTCTGGCGGAACCCGCCACCGCCCCTGCCACCGAAGCGTTCGCGCCCTGGGCCACCCGCTTCGAAGCCGCCTTCCAGGATCAGATCGCCGCCCGCCCCGACGCCTGCCTTGATCACCCCGAGGTGCTCGAGGACTTGACCCTGCGGATCCAGCAGCGCCTGAAGGCCGATCCCCGGCTGCGGCGGTACAGCTCCACGCGGACGCAACGATGGATCCGCGCGGCCATCGGCGCGTTCCTGCACAACGATCCCTTCGCCGCGGCCCGCCAGTTCATCGCCTGCGGTCGGGGCCGCTTCGGACTGGTCGTGATCTCCTCGACCTGGCCCGACCGGCTTGTGCTCTGCAGCCAGGGGCAGTCGATCAGCATCGGTTTCGATGGACCTGGCGCCACGGCCCTCTACGCCTCCGAACCGGCCGCGGTGGAGGCGGTGCTGGCGGGCCGGCCCGGCTGCCACCGCATCGATCTGGACCCCATCGCCGGCGAGATCGCCGTTCTGTCCGCCAGCGACCTCACCATCCACTCGCGGCTGCAGGAGCGTGAACTGACTCTCGAGGAGATCCGCCGCCGCCGCCGTCTGCCCAACGAAGGCATCGGATCCGCGCCGCCCGCCTCCAGGCTCGGCCGTCAGCACCTCGACCCGGTCGGCGCGGACCTTGCGGCCATTCCCGGCCTGCTGTCCAGGATTCAGGACGACTGGATCAATCCCCGCTCGGCCAATCGCGCCAGCGCCAAGGCCCTGGCCGGGTTGCTCATCGCCACGGCGACGCGCCTGAGCGACAAGCAGGCGTCGCTCGCCCGTGAGGGGCTGGATCCGGCCCTGGCACGGTCCAGCCATGTGGACCTCCTGGTCACGGGCCTCGAGGACAACCTCTGGCTGGGCGGCCATTTCGCACGGGATCTGGAGGGGCTCATGCCCATGCTCAACGTGAGGACACTGTCCGCCGGCTCCGTGCTCCAGCAGCTGCACCGCGACCCGTCGTCCCTGAATCTGTCCCGCGAGTCGATCGTGCTGGTGCTCAGCGATTCCGGCCAGAGCGCCCCCTGCCGGCAGGTGCTGGACGCCTGTGATCGGCTGGTGCATGAGGCCGTGATCCAGGACGTCTTCCAGGTCGTGGGCGATCCGACCGGTCTTCCAGGGTCTCCATCGCAGGCCCCCGACGGCACCGAAGCCTCCGACGACCCCGACCGGGCCCGCGGCCATCGCCTGTTCACCACGGCCGCGGGACGCCACACCTCCGAGGCGGCCACCGCCACGGTGGCGGCCATGCACCAGACCCTCACCGAGCTGCTGTTCTGCCTCTGCCGCCAGATCCAGCAGGCCTTCCCGGAGCAGCGGCCCCTGGGGCTGCGGCTGCGACCCGAGGCCCTGCTGGCGCTGGAGACGATGGAGGACCAGCTTCTGGTCAACGATGTCCGCGAGATCATCGGTGCCGACGAAGGGGGGCAGCCCCACACCAGCGCCGTCTCCCGCCGGCTGGTGCAGGCGGGGCGGCAATGGGCCTGGCATGTCCTGGAGACCCCGACCGCCTGGCTGATCCACGCGCTCTATGTCCTTGGCAGCCTGGGATGGGGGATGCCGCTGTTCCGGGGCTTCACCCTGGCCCTGCTGCCGTTGGCCGGCCTCGCCGAAGGGCAGGGAATGGGTGCCCTGCTGCTGGCCCTGAGCCTGCCCGCCGATGTGGCCCTCTACGTCCTGGGTCCCTGGTTCTGGACCCTGGGTCTGAGGGTCCTGCAGGGGCGCCAGCCCCTGGCCCGTACCGGCCGGCGCACCCTGGTGATCGGCGAGGCGGAGGGGCTGCACCAGTTGCTCAGCAGCTACGTCAGCAAGCTCTTCGCCCTGAGCTATGGCCTCACGGCCCTCGATGTGCATGGCGCCGATCCCACCGATTCCCTGCTTCACGGCTATGCCCATCGCCTGGTGCGCGGCACCCTGCTGTTCCTGGGCGTCCCGGACGGCCGCTGCAGCCAGAGGCAGCGCGCCCACGCCGATGCGGTGATCGAGGCGGCCCGGCAGGCCGATGGTCTCCGCCATCTCGGCGCCGGCCCGGACATCGTTGCCCTGAGTTCCGATCCCTGCATCACCGCCGAGCGCTTTCACGCGGCCCTGGTGATCCCCAGCCCGATCCATGGGGGCTGCGGTAACGGCATCCGCCTCCCCAGCGACGACGGGATCGAAGCGATCCGGGAGTCCCGCTTCGGATCCCTCCGGCGACTGCTGGCGGCCTATGTGTTCTTCCATGCCATGGCCCGCCGGGTGGCCATGTTCCCGGGGCTGGGCTTCGACTGGTGGAGCTCCCAGAGCCGCCGGACGCCGCTGGCGGCCCCCCCGCCGATGGCCGGCGCGGCGGGCCGGTGCATCAGCCCGGCCGCTGATGGCGCAGGAGCGTCTTCAGGGCCTGGCCTTCGGCCTGTCATCGCGATGACAGCCAGCCACCATCAACAGGACGGGATCGGGTGATCACGGGTCCAGGTCTTTTGGATCGGCCTCGACACACTCAGGGGGCCCTTCACGGACAGGTGCATGACGGCAGGTGGCATCAGAACGCGCTTCTGGATTGACATGAGCCTGGAGTGTGTTCGCCGGGACCACACGAATTCCCTGTCCTCCGGTGACCAGAGGGGCCCCTTTCTCACGGCGCGGGCCCTCGGGATGGCCCTGGCCGCACTCCATGACGTCCGGTCCATCGTCGCGGGCTCCGCCACGAAGCTGCTCAGCCTTCCCATCCCCGCCGGCCTGTTCCCGCTTCCCAGCCCGAAGGAGAGGGATCTGGCCGCCGCGGCCGCCTGCCACCAGGTGCTCCGGCTTCGCTATCCCAACCAGGCCTCCATGCTGGAGCCGGCCTGGCACAACTGGCTCGACTACTTCGAGATGGGCCCTGCCAGGACGCCGGTGGAGATGGTCGGCAGGGCCTACGGCACGGCCGTCCACCAGTTCGGCAAGGACGATTGGAGCCATGCGCGCGCCGCGTACACGCCCGACGGCACGCCCTACAACCACAAGGCGCCACCCACCCAGCCGACCCAGGGGTTTCTCGGTGGCGTCTGGGGACATTCCATGCCACTGGCCGCGGCCCGGGTGATGGACTTCCCACCGCCCCCCGGTCGCCTCGACGCCGACACCGTCACCCCCACCCAGCACTACCGCGATGACTTCGGAAGGGTCGCCGCCAAGGGTGAGATCAACCGTGCCCCGGGCGACCCGACCTTCCGGACCCTGGCGGAAGAAGTCATCGGCATCGCCTGGGGTTACGACGGCCCCCAGGAGCTCGGAACCCCACCCCGCCTCTACCTGCAGGTGGTGCTGACGGTGCTGGATTCCATCGAGGAACGCAATCCCGGCCAGCTTGAGGAGCTGGACGAACTGGGCGTCATTGCCGGCGCGGCCGTGGCCATGGCCGATGCGGGCATCGATGCCTGGCACTACAAGTACGCCCCCAGCCACATGATGTGGCGACCGGCGGTGGGGATCCGCGAGGCCGTGGCGGGGAACGGGATCCCCGACCCCGACTGGCTGCCCCTGGGACGTCCGGACACCAACGGCGCCGGTACGGGGTTGACGCCGGATTTTCCCGCCTACCCCTCCGGCCATGCCACCTTCGGCGCGGCGGCCTTCCAGCTGCTGCGGCTGTTTCTGGTCGCCAGGGGTGTCAGCAGCTTCGATCCAACCGGCAGCGGCCTGGATGATGTGCGCTTCGAGTTCGTCTCCGACGAGTTCGATGGTCGCAACAGGGATCCCCGCAACCAGCGGCCGCGGGATCTGTTCACCCTCAGTTACGACAGCCTGTGGCAGGCGATGGTGGATAACTCGCTGAGCCGGGTCTACCTGGGTGTGCACTGGCAATTCGATGGCATCACCACGCGCCGTCCGGGCACTGACGAGGATGTCTTCGGTGTTCCTGCCACGCCCAGGGAGCTGGGCCACACCGGTGGCGTTTGGCTTGGTGCCAAGATCGCCAATCAGATCGCCCAGAAGCTGAACATTCCGATCGCCACGATCGCGGCCTCCGCGATCCTCTGAAGTCCCCCGGGCGCTGGAAGGCGGCCACCGGGCCGCTGCAAGCCTCAGACCTTCGGCGTTCTGGACAGATAATCCTCCTGAAGGATGTACATGCGTTTGACATCCCGATACTGGCCTTCGATGAAGAATTCGCCCACCAGATGGCCCTCTTCGACGAAGCCGCACTGCTGGTAGAGGTGCAGGGCCTTTTCGTTGTCGACGGCCACCGAAAGGTAGATCTTGTGCAGATTCAGGATCGTGAAGGAGTAGTCGAGGGCTTTGTGGATGCAGAACCGGGCGAAACCCTTGCCCTGGTGCTCAGGGGCGATGATGATCTGGAATTCAGCCCGGCGGTGGATGTAGTCGATCTCGATCAGCTCCACCAGACCGATCAGTTCCTTGGCCCCGTTCTCCACGCCCCCATTCTCCACGCCCCGCTTCTCGACCACGAAGCGACGCTCGGCATTGTCGTGGATGTGGCGGTTGTAGAGATCCTCCAGCTCGTCGAACGACTCGTAGGGTTCTTCGAACCAGTAGGACATCACGCTGCGGTTGTTCACCTGGTCGTGGATGAACCGCAGATCGCCCCGCTCCAGGGCCCTCAGGGCCAGCTCCGCTCCCGCCACCGGATTCCAGATCGTCCTGCACAGACGGTAGGGCTGCGCTGCAGGATGGCAGTCGCAGCGATCTGAGCTCCGCCGCCGTGACCAGCCCCTCCCCAGGCGAGAGCCCGTCCGTTCCCCCCTGCCCCCGGGCCCGGCCGGAGGTGGAGACCCTCACGGCCTACAGCGCCCCCCTGGAGGGGCGCCGCGGTCTGCTGCGGCTCGATTTCAACGAGAACACCGTGGGGCCCAGCCCCCGGGTGGTGGAGGCGATCCGCGCCATTCCCGCCGATCACTACGCCATCTATCCGGAGTACGACGGCCTGCGGGAGGCGGTGGTGCGCTCGCTGGGGGGCGGGGGCCTCACTCCGGCGCATGTCGGGGTCTTCAACGGCGTGGACGCGGCCATCCATGCCGCCTTCCAGGCTTTCGGCTCGCCCGGTGACCGGCTGCTCACCACCAGCCCCACCTTCGGCTACTACACCCCCTGTGCCCGCATGCAGGGCATGGCGATCGAGGCGATTCCCTACCAACTGCCGGATTTCGGCTTCCCGCTCGCGGCGGTCCGGGCGGCCCTGGAGGCCCCGGAAGCGGCGGCGGGCGCCCCACGGATTCTGCTGATCTGCAACCCGAACAACCCCACCGGCACCCGGCTGGCGCCCGGGCGGATCCTGGAGCTGGCGGCGGCGGCGCCGGACACCCTGGTGGTGGTGGATGAGCTCTATGAGGCCTTCACCGGCGACAGTGTGCTGCCGGTGGTCGATTTCGCGGCGGCCCCCAACCTGCTGGTGCTGCGCTCCCTGGCCAAGACGGCCGGGCTGGCGGGTCTGCGCATCGGCTTCGCCATCGGCGCGCCGGCGCTGGTCGAGCGGGTGGGCCGGGTCTGCGGGCCGTACGACGTCAACAGCTTCGCGGTCACCGCCGCCCATGCCGCCCTGGCCGACCAGGCCTATGTGGACGCCTACGTGGCCGAGGTGCTGCGCGCCCGCGACCGGCTCCTGAGCCAGCTGCGCCAGGCCGGTGTGCGTCACCATGCCGCCGGCGGCAACTACCTGCTGCTCTGGCCCCACCGTTCCGCCGAAGCGGTGGAGGCCGACCTGCGCCAGGCCGGCATCCTGGTGCGCTCCATGGCCGGCAAGCCGCTGATCGACGGCTCCCTGCGGGTCAGCCTCGGGACCGGCGAACAGATGGACCGCTTCTGGCAGGCCTACCGCCGGATCGACGGGCTGGGGTGAGGCGCGAGCGCCGCGGCCGGCCTCAGCGCATCACCTCCACCACCACCCCATCCCCGAGGGGCGGCACCACCGAGATGGTGCGGCCGCTGCGGCGCACGGTGGCCCCCACCATCGCCTTCAGGAACGGCTCCACCGACCCCTGGTCGCAGCCGGCCGGGGGCGTCCCGGTGGTGTACTGCACCGGGATCACCCGACGGGCCTGCAGCTCCCGGGCCACCTCGGCCGCCTCCTGGCCGGTGTAGACC
>NZ_JAYGHZ010000047.1:0-9807 GCF_034931285.1 Synechococcus sp. BA-120 BA3 | reverse complement strand
TCCATCCGGGGCCGCAGCTGGGGGCGACGGTCGGAGCCACGCCCGGGGGGTCGGCCCCCCGGCCGCGAGCCCGCCACCCCCTCGACGAACTGACGGCCGGCCGTCACCCAGCGGTCGACGCGCTGATCGAGGGGGTCGCCACCACCTCGGGGGCGCCTGGAGGGTTCACGCTCGGGAGTGTCGCGCTCCCAGGGATCCCGTTCGCGGCCGTAGCCCTGATCCATCGGATGCATCAAACCAATTTAGCGGCGCCGGCCGGACAGCCAGTGCTCCCGCCCCATCCCCACCAGGGCAATGGTGAAGCCACCCCATTCCAGGGTCCACAGAAACGTCGCCATCGGCCCCAACACCTGCGCCAGAACCTAGGCGGTGTTGGGCTCGAACACCAGCAGACAGCTCGCATCCCAGCGCCCGCCATGGAGGCGCTCGCAGCAGCGGCGACAGGCCAGGCCCTGCCGGCGGCGCTGGTAGGGCGTGCGGCTGTCGCAGCACGGGCAGCGGGCGATCCAGCGGCTGGCCGCCACCGGCAGGGGATAGCGGTGCCGCAGGCTCACCTGAAAGTCGTCCTGGGCCCGGTTGATCTGCTCCATCCGGGCCCGGAAGCGGGGGCCGTGCACCTCCGACTCCGCCAGCACCCGGTCCACCCAGGCGTGGATCATCTCGTGGCAGAGGGTGCCCAGGATGGCCTGCCGCGGCAGCGGCTCCAGCAGGGGGCGGGAGAGGACGATCTCGCACAGGTCACGCCCGTCGGCCAGACGCCCCCGCCGGTAGAGCCCGGCGGTGCGGGTGAGGCGGCCGTCGCTCCAGCGGACGTCCACCAGGGGCCGGTTCTCCCGGGTGAGCTGGCCGTCGAAGTGCTCGCGGTTGAGCCGGTGGAACAGGGGCAGCAGCGGTTCCAGGGGCATCGGCCCATTCTGGTGGGGTCGTCCGTCAGACTCTGCAACGCTGCGAACGGATGGGATCACCATGGACTGGGGACTGGCCCGCGACATCGGCACCAAGCTCCTGCTGGCGGGGGCCGGGGGCCTGCTGCTCTACTGGACCGTCTCGGCGGTCAAGCTGGTGCTCAGTGCCCGGGGCATCAATCCGCTGATCAAGCAGTTCTTCACCCAGGTGGCCTCCGGCCAGGTGGACGGCGCCTACCTGCTCACCACCCGCAACTACCGCTCCCACGTCAACCGCCAGCAGTTCATCCGCTTCCTGGCCGGGCTGCAGCTCAACAAATACCGCAACCTCAAGTCCGGCCGGCCCCGGCTGCAGGAGGGCCAGGTGATCCTCACGGTGAAGCTCAAGAGCGACGGCAAGGAGGAGCTGCCCCTCGATTTCACCTTCGTGAAGGTGGAGGAGACCTGGAGGGTGGATCGCATCACCAAGCTGGCGGCCGCCTGAGCCGTGGCCCAAGCCCGGGCGGAGGAACTGCGGCGGCTGCTCAACCGCGCCGCCCACGCCTACTACGTGCTCGATGCTCCCGTGATGGAGGACCCGGTCTATGACCGGCTCTACCGGGAGCTCGTGGCGCTGGAGGAGGCCGATCCGGAGCTGATCCGGCCCGACAGCCCCACCCAGAGGGTGGGCGGCTCCCCGGCCGAGGGGTTCAGCAGCGTGGCCCACCGGATCCCGCTGCTGAGCCTCGACAACGCCTTCTCCCACGAGGAGCTCGACGGCTGGTACTCCCGGCTCCTGCGGGTGCTCGACCGGGAGCCGACGGCCGGCTCCCCACCTGCTGCCCTGCCGATGGTGGGCGAACTCAAGATCGACGGCAACGCCCTCGCCCTCAGCTACGAGCAGGGGGTACTGGTGCGGGCCGCCACCCGGGGGGACGGGGAGCGGGGCGAGGAGATCACCGCCAACGTGCGCACGATTCGCAGCGTGCCCCTGCGGCTCGACCTGGAGCAGCCCCCCGCCTGGGTGGAGGTGCGCGGTGAGGCCTTCATCCCGGACGCCACCTTCGCCGCCATCAACGCCGAGCGCGCCGAGCGGGGCGAGGCCCCCTTCGCCAATCCGCGCAACGCCTGTGCCGGCACCCTGCGGCAGCTGGATCCAAAGGTGGTGGCCTCCCGCAGGCTGTCGTTCTTCGCCTACACCCTGCACCTGCCCGAGGACTGGCGGGCCGGCCCCGGCGACCCTGCCGTGCCCCGCAGCCAGTGGCAGGCCCTCGCTTGGCTGAAGGCGGCCGGGTTCCGCGTCAATCCCCACTGCGCCCTCTGCCCCGATCTGGCGGCGGTACAGGCCTTCTGCGACCGCTGGGAGCAGGAGCGCCGCGGCCTGCCCTACGCCACCGATGGGGTGGTGGTGAAACTCGACGACCTGCGCCTGCAGGGGGAGGCGGGCTTCACCCAGAAGGCGCCCCGCTGGGCGATCGCCCTCAAGTACGCCGCCGAGGAGGCCCCCAGCCGCCTGCTGCGCCTCACCTGCCAGGTGGGCCGCACGGGGGTCGTCACCCCGGTGGCGGAGTTCGAGCCGGTGCCCCTGGCCGGCACCACCGTGAGCCGCGCCACCCTCCACAACGCCGACCGCCTGGCGGAGCTGGATCTCTGCGCCGGCGACACGATCGTGGTGCGCAAGGCGGGCGAGATCATCCCCGAAGTGGTGAGGGTGCTGGTGGAGCTGCGGCCGGAGGGAGCCCGGCGGCTGGAGCTGCCCCCCACCTGCCCGGAATGCGGCTCGGTGCTGGTGCGGGAAGTGGGGGAGGCCGCCACCCGCTGCGTCAACAACGGCTGCCCCGCCATCCTGCGGGGCTCCCTGCGCCACTGGGTGAGCAAGGGGGCCCTCGATGTGGACGGCCTGGGGATCAAGCTGATCGAGCAGCTGGTGGACCGGGGTCTGGTGGCCTCGATTCCCGACCTGTACCGGCTCGATGCCGCCCTGCTGGCCAGCCTGGAGCGGATGGGGGAGACCTCCGCCGCCAAACTGGTGACCGCCCTGGAGGCGTCGAAGCAGCAGCCCTGGCACCGTCAGCTCTACGGCCTCGGCATCCACCATGTGGGGGAGGTGAATGCCAAGGCCCTGGCCCGGGCCTTCCCCAGCGCCGCCGCGCTGGAAGCCGCCGCCCTCGCCGACGGTGCCGCCGAAGCCAACGATGCCGGCAAGGCAGCGGATCGGCTCACGGCGGTCTTCGGCATCGGCCCCGAGATCGCCCAGTCCCTGCGGCAGTGGTTCGCCACGCCGGCCAACCGGTTGCTGCTGGAGCAGCTGGGGGCGCTGGGCTTCTCTCTGGCCGCCCCCCCGGAGCCGGATGGCAGCGGCGATGGGGGGCCGCCGCCGGCGACGCCCCTGGCGGGGCTCACCTTCGTGCTCACCGGCACCCTCCCCACCCTGAGCCGCGCCGCGGCCCAGGCCCTGATCGAGGCAGCCGGGGGGAAGGTGAGCGGCTCGGTGAGCCGGAAAACCAGCTATGTGGTGGCCGGCGAGGAGGCCGGCGGCAAGCTCACCAAAGCCCAGGACCTGGGGGTCGCCGTGCTGGACGAGGATGGCCTGCGGGCGCTGCTGGCGGCAGATCCGGCCTGAGCCTCCCGTTGTTGTCGTTGGGATGACGGCGCCGGGACGGCCGGCCAGAGTGACGGGGGCACCCCTCCCCCCGCTCCATGCGACGACGGCAACTGATCGTGATCGCCGTGGTGGCCGCCCTGGGCTGGGGTGTGGCCCGGGCCCTGCCCCCGGGAAGGGCCCCGACCCTGCAGGGGCTGGCGGCGGCGCGCGGGCTGCGCTGGGGCACCGCCGTCACCAATGACCAGCTGCAGGATCCGGGCCTGCGCCGTCTGGTGAGCGAGCAGAGCGGCCTGATCGTGCCCGAATCAGAGCTGAAGTGGGATGGGGTGGAGGCCGCGCCCGGGCGCTTCGATTTCAGCGCCCCGGACCGACTGCTGGCCTTCGCCCGCGAGCAGGGCCTGGCGATGCGGGGCCACACCCTGGTGTGGCACGAGCAGCTGCCGGCCTGGGTGAAGGCCCTGCCGCCTGAGGAGCTGGATCGGGCCATGGCGACCTACATCCGCACGGTGGTAGGCCACTACCGCGGCCAGCTGCCGTCGTGGGACGTGGTCAACGAACCGATCGCCGACGACGGCACGGGCCTGCGCCGCAGCCTCTGGCTGGAGCGGCTGGGTCCCGACTACATCGCCCGGGCGCTGACCCTGGCGCACCAGGCCGATCCAAAGGCGGCCCTGGTGATCAACGAGTACGGGCTGGAGGGCGATGACCCCAAGACGCAGCGCAAGCGGCAGGCCTTCCTGACGCTCCTGCGGCAGCTGCGGCAGCGCGGCGTTCCCCTGAATGCCGTAGGCCTGCAGGCCCATCTCTATGCCAACGGCAGCGGACCGACCACCTTCCGCACGCTGCCCGCCTTCCTGCGGGAGCTGGCGGCCCTGGACCTGGACATCCTCGTGACCGAACTGGACGTGAACGACCGGGAACTGCCGGCGGCCATCCCGGAGCGGGACCGGGCCGTGGCAGCGGTGTACGGCAACTTTCTGGCGGCGGTCCTGCCGGAATCGCGGCTGAAACTGATCACCACCTGGGGATTGAGTGATCGCACCACCTGGCTGAATGCTTTCATGCCCCGGACGGATGGCCTGCCCCAGCGGCCCCTGCCCTTCGATGCAGACAACCGGCCGAAACCGGCGACCGCCACGATTCAGGCAGCCCTCGAGAAGCGCTGAGCGGCTCAGATGGGCAGCCCCAGCAGAGCTGGCTGCTGACAGATTCACGACCCGTCGATAGGGCTTACCCAAGCAAAAACAATGGCTGCTGATAGAATTCAAATCCGTTCATCCAACGTCGGGATGCCCCCATCCATCGCGGGCGCCAGCGACCCCGAATCCGCCGGACCGGTCGGTCAGGTCCTGGATGGCGCCGCCCCTGACATCGCCGGCCCTGAGATCGCCCCAACGGAAGACGACGACGCCATCCCCAGCTCCCGCAGGGCCGATCTCACCATCCTGCTGATTTCGGCGGGGCTGCTGATCACGGCCCTGGCCATCGTGATCAACTTCTTCACCGCCCGCTCCCGCGATGCGGTCATCAATGCCACCCCGATCGTGCTGCGGAGTCCGGTCACCGGCACCCTGGAGAGCCTCAACGTGGGCACGGGCGTGGGAGGTCCGCCCCGGCCAGACCCTGGCGATCATCGTCAACCCCAGGGCCTCCCGGGATGTCCTCTCGGCCCTCGAGACGGAGCTGGAATCGGCCCGGGGCCGGCTGCAAGAACTGCGCACCCGCCGCGATCTGCGCCGGAAGCTCGTCGATCGGCTCACCCAGGACGCCCGCCAGCAGCGCAACCTGGAGGTGGCCCGCGACCAGGGCGACCGCGACAACCTGGGTTTCGCCCTGGATCGCGCCCGCAAGGAACTGGCCTTCGCCCAAAGGGAAACCAAGCGCCAGGAGGAGCTGTTCCGGGCTGGTGCCGTGGCCGCGAACGTGGTCGACCGGGCCCGCACCACCGAACTGCAGCGGGCCCGGGAGGTGCGGGGCCTGGAGGCCCAGGTGGCCGGCCAGGCGGCGGTGCTGGAGGCCTCCCGCAATGAGCTCACCCTGCGCAACAACCGCAGCAACTCCGATCCGGTGGTGCGGCTGCAGGAGGCCACCATCGCCCTGGAGAACGCCGAGGGGGATGTGCGCACCCAGGCCTTCCAGGTGAGCGGTCTGGAGCAGCAGGTGGCCGTGGCGAAGAAGGAATGGCAGGAGCGCAGCAGCGCCCGCCTGATCAGCCCCCGCAAGGCGGTGATCTGGCAGCTGGGCGCCCAGCGGGGCGACTCCGTCGATGCGATGCAGTCGGTGATCCAGATGATCGACTGCAGCCAGCGCTGGCTCACCACCACGGTGGCGGAGAACGACCTCAACCGGATCCGCCTGGGCAGCAAGGCGAGGATCGAGCTGGTGGGCAGCCGGGACAAGCTGCGCGGTGAGGTGGTGGGGATCCGCTCCGGCATCGGCCGCACCCAGCTGGGTGAGGAGGCCCCCACGCCGGTGCCGATCAACCTGGCCCGGGAAAGCGAGGTGAAGATCCGCATCCTCAACGACTTCCCGGCGCCGCCGGGGGAGTTCTGCTACGTGGGCTTCACGGCGAAGGTCAGCTTCCAGCGATGAAGTTCCTGCATGCGTTTTCGGATCCCCAGGGCCGTTCGCGGATCTCGCCCTGGGTCTGGATGGTGCTGCTGCTGTCGGCGGGGTGCCTGGTGCTGGCGGTGCTGCTGGCCAACCTGCAGGTGTCCGTGGTGGCGATCGGGCTGCTCAATCCCCTCAGTTTCCGGGTCCTGCCCGAGCTCTGGCAGGTGCGGGATGTGTGGGTCGACGTGCTGCTGCCCCTGGCCCTGGCCCTGGGGATCTGCCTGGGGGTGAACCTGCTGCCGAGGCGTCCCTCCAGCTATCTGCTGGCCACCGTGCTGCTGTCGGTCTTCACGATCCGCTACTTCATCTGGCGCGCCACCACCATCAACACGGCCCACCCGGTCAGCCTGTTCTTCAGCCTCGTCTTCTTCCTCTGCGAGGTCACCTACCTGCTGACATCGGCGCTGCAGTTCTACCCCTCCCTCCAGTACAGGCCCCAGCAACGGCGACGCCAGGCGGACCAGCTGCTGGCCTGGGCGAAGGAACAGCAGCCCAGCGTCGACCTCTGGATTCCCACCTACAACGAATCCGAGCGCCTGATTAGGCGCTGCATCCTGGCCTGCCGCAACATTCAGTACGCCAACAAGACCATCTACGTTCTCGATGATGGCCACCGGCCCGCCATCGCCGCCCTGGCCGCGGAGCTGGGCGTGCAGTATCTGAGCCGGCCCGACAATCTGCACCGCAAGGCCGGCAACCTCAACTACGCCCTGGCCCATTCCAAAGGGGAGCTGATCGCCGTCTTCGATTGCGATTTCATTCCCTTCAGCCGCTTCCTCGATCGCACGGTGGGGTTCTTCCAGGATCCCGAGGTGGCCCTGGTGCAGACGCCCCAGCACTACTTCAACTCCGATTTCCACAATCGCAACCTCGGGCTGGATGTGCTGGTGCCGGACGACATGGACTACTTCTTCCATTACGTCCAGGTGATCCGGGATCCGTTCAATGCCGTGGTCTGCTGCGGCACCTCCTACTTGGCCCGGCGATCGGCCCTGGAGGCCATCGGCGGCTATGTCACCCACTGCATCGTCGAAGACAGCCAGACCGGCACTCGACTGCTCACCCATGGCTGGCGCATGATCTACCTCGATGAGGTACTGAGCCTGGGCGAAGTGCCGCGCACCTTCCGTGATTACCTTGAGCAGCGGCTGCGCTGGATGCAGGGCAATGTGCAGATCTTCACCTCACCGAAGCAACTGCCGATCTGGAAGACGCTGGATTTCTGGCAGAAGGTCTTCTATCTGAATCTTCTCCTCAGCCTGCTGACGCCCCTGTTTCGCGCCGTTTACATCATTTTCCCGCTCTTGTCGATGCTGATCGGCTTCACCCTGATCGCCGCCCCGCCGGTGGAATATCTGGCCTACGGCCTGCCCTTCGTGATGCTGCTCTACTTCCTGCCCTCCTGGCAGACCAACGGCCACTACTTCCATTTCTGGACGGAGGTCTACGAAGCCCTGTTCTGCTTCCCGGCCCTGAGGAGATTGTCCCAGATTCTGTTCCGGCCGTTCCGTTCCGTGGGCAGCCTGGTGACCAACAAGGACGTCACCAGCCAGAAACAGATCCTGGATCTGCGATTCGCCTGGCCGTTCCTGGCCTATCTCTTCCTGTTCGTGGGTGTACTGGTGCTGAACTACGGCCTGCCCCTGCTGGACATCCGCTGGTCCCGATCCGTCTTCGAGGGCGAAGGCCTGATGGTGGGCTGGAACCTCTACAACGGCCTGCTGATGTTCATCTGCCTGCTGGCCTGCATCGACAAACCGGTCCGCCGCCAGGCCGACCGCTTCCCCCTGGAACTGGCCGCCTGCCTGGAACTGGGGGGCAAGGAGTACTGGGGCACCACCAACGACGTGTCCGAGCAGGGGGCGAGCCTGGTCCTCAACACCGCCGCCCCCACGGGCACGGAGACGGAGGGGCTGCTGCGGGTGCCCCAGTTCCACCTGGAACTGCCGGTGCGCCTGATGCGCACGGCCCGCCGCCGCCAGCTGCCGCTGCTGGGGCTCAGCTTCCAGATGCCGGCCCAGGAGACGGAGGCCGCCCTGATCCAGCTGATCTACGGGGAAAACGCCTGGTTCCAGAAGGTGACGCGGGTGGGCAGCGTCGAGGCGCTGTTCCTGCTCCTGGGCAGCGTGGTGCGGGCCGAGCCGATCGTGCGGCGCTCCTGACCTGCCGGCCCGGCCGCCGATACATCGGGAATCGCCGGTTCAGCCCCAGAATGGCTGGGTGTTAGCCGATCCCGTGGCCGTCGCCCTTTCCTTGGACCACGACATCAGCCTCGATCCTCCGGCGCCTCCCTCCGTTCCAACGGCGGTGGCGCCGGTGGAGCCGCTGCCGGAAATCCCTGCGGAGCTGCGCCGCCAGCTGGCCCGCCACCAGCTGTTGATCCCGCTGCTGCGCCAGTCGGTGATCGCCACGGCCGTGGCCGCGGTGACCCTGGCGGAGGAGGAGCGCCAGAAGGCCCAGCAGGAGTGGGGCGCCAGCCACGGCCTCCGCTCCGCCGACGACCTGCGGGCCCACCTGCAGCGCCATGAGCTGTCGGAGGCCGACGTGCTCTGGCAGGCGGAGCTGCCGGCCAGGATCGAACGCCACTGCCAGGAGCATTTCCTGCACCGGGCCGAGCAGCGCTATCTGGCCCGCAAGAACCAGCTCGACCAGGTGATCTACAGCCTGCTGCGGGTGGAGGACGGGGCCCTGGCCCGGGAGCTCTACCTGCGCATCGCCGAGGGCGAAGCCGATTTCGCCGAGCTGGCCGCCACCTACGCCAAGGGGCCGGAGCGCTCCACCCGCGGGGTGGTGGGTCCGGTGCCGCTGCTGCAGGCCCATCCCTCCCTGGCCGAGCTGCTGCGCACCAGCCGGCCGGGCCAGCTGCACCCGCCCCTGCGCATCGACCGCTGGTGGCTGGTGGTGCGGCTGGAGACGCTCCGCTCCGCCAGCTTCGACGAGGCCATGCAGAAACGGATGGCGCGGGAGCTGTTCGAGGAATGGGTGGATCAGGAGGTGGCCCTGCAGCTGCGTCCGGGGCAGGGGCGATGACCTCCACCGTCCCTGGCCGCACCGACTGGCTCACCCTGCCGCCCTTCGACGGCCTGTCGGCCGCCGGCCGGGAGCGGCTGCTGGCGGAGGCCCGGCCCTGCCGCTTCCGTGTCGGCGAGGACCTCAGCAGCGCCGGCAGCATCGGTGATCGGGTGCTGGTGATCCTGGAAGGGGATGCCCGCCTGCTGGCGGAACGGGACGGCCGGCCCTTCACCATCGAGCGGCTCGGGCCCGGTTCGGTCGTCGGGCTGGTGTCGCTGCTGCGGGCGGAGGGGATCGAGCCGGTGAGCGCCGCCTCCGACCTGCTGGCGACGGCGATCCCCGACGCCGTGATGCTGGAACTGCTGCTGGCCGAGGAGGGCCTGCGCCGCTGGTGCGGCACCCAGCTTTGGACGGCGGAGCTGCATCAACTGCTGCTGCAGCGGGAGGGGGCCGCCGCGGGCCGCTTCGATCCGTCCCTGTGGCGGGAGAAGCTCGAACGCCTGCGCCAGCGGGCTCGGGGGGTGCGGCCAGCGGCCGATGGGGCCGTCGTCCTGCGGGACGGAGAGGAGTTGCTGCTGGCCAGCGCCAACGTGCCCGACCTGGCGATCGGCTCGGTGCTCGACCCGGCGCAGCCCCTGCCCCTGGCCCGCCCGCCGCTGCCGCTGCGTCTGGTGGCCCTCACCCCAGCCCCCG
>NZ_JAYGHZ010000046.1:0-10033 GCF_034931285.1 Synechococcus sp. BA-120 BA3 | reverse complement strand
TCACAGCCAGTGCACCGATACCGAAATCGCCCGTCACCTGCGCGCGGCGCGGGCCCTGCTGGCGCCATCGCGCGCCGAGGGGTTCGGCCTGCCGGTGATCGAGGCGCTGAAGCTGGGCGTGCCGGTGGCGGTGGGCTACGGGGTGAGCGCCGGCGGCCAGGCGGCCCTGATGGGCATGCTGGCCAGCTGCGCCCCCGGGCTCACCGTGGTGAACATCGACAACGGCTACGGGGCCGCCATGGCCGCCCTGCGGATCCTGCAGCTGGAGCGGGCCGGCTGATCAGCCGCCGGGACGCAGGGGGCCCACCGGAGGGGATTCCAGTTCCAGCACGGTCTGGAGCCAGAGGGCCAGGGGACGGGGCAGCCGGCCCTGCTCATAGCGCTCGATGGCCTCGAGCAGGACCGGGGAATTGATCCAGCTGATCCGATGGGGAGGCATCGGCGCCTGCGGCTTCTGACGCGCAGTGTGGGGGAGTGAAGGCCGGCCGGCAAGGCCGCCGGTTCACAGATGCTGCAGGTCGGGGTAGGCCGTGATCACCTGCTCGGTGCTGAGCACCTCACCGGCCCCTTCCGGCTGCCAGATCACCTCGATGGCCAGCAGATCATCCGCGCCGACGGCACCCAGCTTCTGGAGCGAATCACGCAGGTCATCGGCGGTGCCGGCCCCCTTGATGGCCAGGTTGCGCCGGCTGGCCACCAGCAGGGTGACGACGATGAAATCGCTGGCCGCGTCGCTGGCACCGGGGGCCACGGGGGCGGGCTCACTGAAGCGGCGCCCGGACACGTTGGCGGTGAGTTCCCGCTCCAGCTTGCTGCGCTCCTGCATGGAGAGCCGGTTGAAGGTGGACTCGGCGCTGGGGAAGGGCACCTGGCCCACCTCGCCGCTGGCATAGACCCAGAGATCGGGATGGCGCAGCAGCGAGAGGCTCGTTTCCTGCAGCACCCGCTGCAGGCCGCTGCTGCTGGAGGTGTCCGACGTACCGGCCAGTCGCCGCAGATCGTCCTGGAGGTCGCGGGCGGAGGCCAGCAGACCCACCTGGATCTGGGCGATCGAGACCGGCCCATCCGGGCGCGGCCTGTAGGCCAGGTCGGAGCCGGAACCGGCCATGGCCGGACCGCCACCGCGCAGGGCATTGACCACCACGCCAGCCACGGCCATCAGGATCAGGAAACCGAACAGTCCCCCGCCGCCGAAACCGAAGATCGGCACGATGAACGGGAAGCCGATGCCACCGCCCCGATAGCCGCCACCGCTGAATCCGCCCCCATAACCACCGCCACCGCCGTAACTGCGGGGCATGGAGGGGGCCGAGCGGAAGCTGCCGCCGCCGATGCGGCCGCCGCTGGCGGCCTGGGCCGGCGGCGGGGAGGCGATGAGCAGGCCGGCCACCAGCACGGGCACGACCATCAGACCGGCCAGGCGCCGGAGCAAGCGGGAACCCATGGCGTGCGACGTTGCGATGGCAGGAATCTAGGAACCGCCCCCCACGATGGTGACCACTTCCAGCACATCGGATTCCACCACAGCCTGGGCGGGCCAGCGATCCCTGGGCAGGATCTCACCGTTGAACTCCACCACCACCAGACGGGGCTGGTAGCCGAGGGCCACGAGCACGGCATCGAGACACAGGCCCGCGGGGCAGCGGCGCTCTTCCCCGTTGACTCGCAGCAGCAGGTCTGCCGCCCTACCACCGGTCATGCCTCAGCCTCCAGCCCCGCCAGCAGGGTGGCGACCGCGGCGCCGGGGTCGTCGGCGGCCGTGATGGCCCGCACCACCGCCACCCGATCCGCCCCGGCACGGCGCACGGCGGCCAGGTTGCCCGGATCGATGCCTCCGATGGCGAAGAAGGGCAGGGGGCACTCCGCCGCCGCCTGGGTCACGTAGGCCAGCCCCACCGGCTCGCGGCCGGGCTTGGTGGGCGTGGCGTTGACGGGCCCCACCCCCACATAGTCGCAGCCATCGGCGACCGCCTGGTGCAGGTCCTCGAGCCGGTGGGTGCTGCGGCCGATCAGCCGGTCGGGCCCCAGCAGGCGGCGGGCGACGGCCGGCGGCAGGTCGTCCTGGCCGAGGTGGACGCCGTCGGCCCCCACCGCCAGGGCCAGATCGATGCGGTCGTTGATCAGGAACAGGGCGCCATGGCGGTGGCAGAGCTGGCGCAGGGCACCGGCCTGCTCGAAGCGGCCCCGGTCATCCAGGGGGGCGTCGGGTTTGGCGCGGTACTGCACCAGCCGCACCCCCGCCGCCAGGGCGGCGGCCACCACGGCCTCCAGGCCGTCCACCGGGCTGGTGACGAGATACAGATGGCAGCGGCGCAGCAGGGCCCGGCGGCCGTCGCCGTCACGGCCGGCCTGGAGCAGGTCCACCTCCAGGTCGTAGAGGGCGTAGCGGATCGTCGCCGCCTCGGCCGCCAGCTCCGGGTCCTCGAGCCGGCCGAACTCCTCCAGCACCCGCAGGGCCTCCTGCACCCGGCCGGCGTTGGCGGCCAGGACACTGGCGCCGTCCCGCCGTTCGGCCTGGGCCGGATGGGCCAGGCCCGTGGCCGGGTCGCTGGCCGTGTGCCGGGCCAGCTTGTAGGAGGTCCGGTGCAGCAGGCCCAGGCGCTGGCGCAGGTCCTTGGTGCGGGCCACCAGCTCGGGACGGTCCAGGGCGAAGCGGGCCCAGTCCTCCAGCACCCGCAGCCCCTCCCGGGCCCGGTCGAGGTTGGCATCGAGCAGCCGCTCGATGGCGGCCCGCTCGACGGCGGCCCGCTCGACGGCGGCAGGCTCACGGCCGGACAGCGGCGGCGACGGGGCAGGACGCTGCGACGGGACTGGGGGCTGGGGCGTCACCGGACCGGGGCGGGTGAGGCCTCCAGGGTATGGGAGGGCTTCGTCCGCCTGAAGCTCGGGCCAGGGGCGGCAGGCGCCCGTGCCGATGGTCGGAGCCGCTGTCCTGCCCCCTAGGTCGAAGCCTCCCAGGGAGTTCCGAGTGTCCGGCAGAGATCCCCAGCCCGATCGGCATCCAGCTGGATCTGACGGCTGAGGTCCTCGAGGCCGGCGAACCGCTGCTGGCGGCGCAGCAGCCGCAGGGGCTGGACGGTCAGCCGGGCGCTCGTGAGGTCGAGGCTTCGATCCAGCAGGTGCACCTCCACCGCCGAAGGAGCCAGGGGATCCACCGTGGGCTGGGGCCCGAGATTCATCACCGCCGCCATCGGCCCCTCACCGCCGTCGCGCCAGGCCAGGGCCGCATAGACCCCTTCCAGCGGCAGGAACTTGCGTCCGTCCACCGCCAGGTTGGCGGTGGGCCAGCCCAGCTGGCGCCCCAGGCCCCGACCGCTCACCACCTCGCCGCTGAAGCGGTAAGGCCGCTCCAGCAGGCGGGCCGCCTCATCGATGTCGCCGGCCGCCAGGGCCCGCCGGATGCGGCTGCTGCTCACCCGCTCATCCCCGTCCCAGAGCATCGGCACCACCTGCACATCGATGCCGAGGCCGGCACCGATGCGGGCCAGGTCGTCCACATCCCCGCGGCGATCGACCCCGAAGCGGAAGTTGGTGCCCACCGCGATCCGGCGGGCCTGGAGCCTCTCGGCCAGCACCTGGCGCACGAACGGCTCCGGGGTCAGCGCCGCCAGCTCGCGGGTGAAGGGCACCAGCACCAGCTGCTCGATGCCGAGGGGTTCGAGCAGCTCCAGCTTCTCCTCCGGAAGATCCAGACGCAGCCGCGTCTCGCCGTGGAGCACCTCACGGGGATGGGGCCAGAAGCTGACCACCGTGGGCACGACCCGCTCCCGGGCGGCGGCCATGGGCGCGGTGACGGCGGCGATGACGCGGCGGTGCCCCCGATGCAGGCCATCGAAGCTGCCGAGGGCGATGGCGGTGGGGCGCAGGGCGCTGGGGGGGTCGTGAAGCGGGATCAACGGCCTCGGCCCTCGCCGGCTGGATCCTCCCATGCCAAGTTTGGGAGCACCGTTCCCGTCTCCATGGCCGACCAGCTGGACCTGCAGCGCATGGCCGACGCCCTTCGCCGCACGGGCTGGGTGCGCTTCTGGGTCCAGCTGGCCCTCGGGGTGGTGGTGGTGGTGGTGCTGCTGTTCAACAACATCGGCGGCCGCCTGGCGGCCAACTCCTCCCGCGCCCTGGGGCTGGGCCCCGGCCTTTCCCTCACCACCCTCTCGTTCCTGGTTCTGCTCTGGAGTCTGTGGCAATCCTGGCTGGTGGTGCGCTGCGGCCGCGCCCTGGCCAGCCCGGTGCGCCCCAGCCGGGGGGAGACCTCCCGGTTGGTGAAGCGGGGCCTGGTGGCCGATGTGGCCGGGCTCACCCTGGCCTCGGTGGGCTACCAGGCCCTGGCCGGCAGTCTGTTCGTGCAGGCCTCCCAGCAGGTGCCGGGCTTCCTCGGGGCCCAGCTGCAGGCCACCCCCGGCAGCGGCGGGCGGGTGGTGGGGCTGCCGATCACCTCGATCGAGATGCTCTCGGTGCTCAGCAACACGCAGGTGCTGTTCGCCCACGTGCTCGCCCTGATCATCAGCCTCTGGCTGCTGCAGCGGATCTACCGCAGGAGCTGATCGCGGCGCCCCAGCGCCTCGACAGGCGGCAGCGACGCCACCGGACCGCGCCAGAACAGCTCGGGCTGCAGGGGGGTCAGGGAGGGGCCTCCCTGCTGCACCCAGGCCACATCGGTGGGCCACTCGGCCGGACCGGCGCCGGTGCCCTCCAGATCGTCGACCACCTCGCCGGCCAACCAGTAGTAGGTGCGACCGCGGGGGTCGGTGCGTTTCTCGAACTGGTCGATGTAGCGGCGCACCGCCGTGCGGCACCAGCGCAGCGGGGCGAGGTCTGCGGCGGCACGGGGCGGCACGTTGAGATTGAGCAGCAGCCCCTCCGGCCAGCCGGCGGTGTGCATGCGCTCGGCCACATCGAGGGCCAGGCCCGCCGCCGCCTCGAAGCGACGCCAGTGGAAATCGGCGCTGCTCACCGCCAGGGCCGGCAGACCCTCGATCGTGCCCTCCATCGCCGCCGAGACGGTGCCCGAATAGAGCACGTCGGTGCCGAGGTTCGGGCCGTGGTTGATGCCGGAGAGCACCAGGTCCGGTGCCTGATCCAGCAGCCGGAACAGGGCCAGCTTGACGCAGTCGGAGGGTGTGCCGCTGCAGGCCCAGGCGGTGACCCCGGCGGCGAAGAGTTCATCGGCCCGCTCCGCCCGCAGCGGGGTCTGGAGGGTGAGTCCGTGGCCGGTGGCGGAGCGCTCCCGGTCCGGGCAGACCACGGTGACGGTGTGGCCGCGGCCGACAGCCTCGGCCGCCAGGGCCTGGATGCCGTCGGCGAACACCCCGTCGTCGTTGCTGATCAGGATCCGGAGCGGTGCCATCGGCCTCGACCGCGTGGACTGCCGGCAAGTTAGACGCTGCTGCCTACAGTCGCTTCCTTCCCCCGATCCGTGCCGTGAGCGCCACCGTCAGCCTGCAGCAGCTCACCGACCAGCTGGAGCGCCTGGAGGCGGAGGCCGCCGCCGCCATCGCCGCCGCCGAGGACGCCACGGCCCTCGAGGAGCTGCGGGTGGGCCTGCTGGGCAAGAAGGGACGGCTCTCCGGGGTGCTCGGTGCCATGGGCCGGCTGCCCGGCGACGAGCGCCCCCTGGTGGGCCAGCGCGCCAACCGCCTCAAGGACCAGGTGCAGCAGCTACTGGGCGCCCGGCTCGAAGCCGTGCGCAGCGCCGCCATGGCAGAGCGGCTGGAGCGGGAGCGGATCGACGTGACGGCGGGCTGCAGCTACGTGCCGCCGGGCCATCGCCATCCCCTGCAGAGCACGATCGAGGAGATCGTCGACATCTTCGCCGGCCTCGGCTACCGGGTCTCGGAGGGGCCGGAGATCGAGTCCGACCACTACAACTTCACCGCCCTCAACATCCCGGAGCACCACCCGGCCCGGGACATGCAGGACACCTTCTATCTGGGGGGCGACCGGCTGCTGCGCACCCACACCTCCCCGGTGCAGATCCGCCACCTTGAAGCCAACCCCCCGCCGGTGCGGGTGATCGCCCCCGGCCGGGTGTACCGCCGCGATGCGGTGGATGCCACCCACTCGCCGGTGTTCCACCAGGTGGAGGTGCTCGCCCTCGACGAGGGGCTGGACTTCAGCCACCTGCGCGGCACTGTCACCACCTTTCTGCAGCAATTCTTCGGCGACCTGCCGGTGCGATTCCGGGCCAGCTATTTCCCCTTCACCGAGCCCTCCGCCGAGGTGGACGTGCAGTGGCGGGGCCGCTGGCTGGAGGTGATGGGCTGCGGCATGGTGGATCCGGCGGTGCTGGAGGGCCTGGGCATCGATCCGGAACGCTGGAGCGGTTTCGCCGCCGGTCTGGGGGTGGAGCGCTTCTGCATGGTGCGCCACGGCATCGACGACATCCGCCGACTGTTCCACAGCGACCTGCGCTTCCTGGAGCAGTTCTGATCCGCGATGTCCGACAGCGGCCGTTCACCCTGGTCGATCGCCCCTTCCTGATTCAACCGCCTCAGATCGGTGAACTCCTGGGCAGGTCTGCGGCGCGAGCTGCTGGCCCATCCGATAGAAGCGGTGATTGAGGCGACGGGCGGAGCTGTTGACGAGATAGGCCAGAAGAATGGCATCGTCGGTGAACCAGCGCTGGTCGTAGCGGACACGACTGCGATTGCGCATCAGGAAGTCCTTGTTCCCCATGGCGATGTGAGATCTTGTGTTGGCGATGTCCAGGCTGGGGAGGGGGGCCTCCTCCACCATCGCCAGCAGCCCGTTGACCTGACCCAGCGTATCGAGACAGAGATGTTCGTAAAGGTTGATGCGGTGGGGGATGGAGGGGTCGGCAGCCAGGTATCTCAACCACTTGGTATTGGCATGGCTCCAGTAGTTCATCGAACGGAAGGCTGAGAGCAGCCCCTTGCTCCCACTCTTGCGCTTCATCGAAGCCGTGAAGCTTCGCACATCCTTTGTCACGAGGATGAGTCCGAATCGATCCTGGCCGGCGGCTTCGCTCCGCAGGGCCGTGCGAAGGGCGTCCAGGGCTTCCACCGACTTGGACGAGTCCGTCACCAGCACATCATCCCCAAGATGATGCCGAATGAATCGTATCAATTGGGCATATTTCTCGACCAGAGGAAGATCTGAGTTCAAACCATTGAGATGGCTGAGCTGTCCCCAGAATGAACAGTCCTCCCAGTCACGGCCACAGGAGCAGCGACGTACATCGTCGTGATCTCCCCAGGCACGCAGATAGGCCTGCATGTGGGAGGGAGAAAAGAAGGAGGCGATCTCTCCCAGGCTGAGGCTGCGGGGATGGCTGCTCAACAACTGCTCGGTGAGAGTGGTTCCGCTGTGCTCAAGACCACCGATGTAAAGAAGCTTCACCGGCAGCAGCCAACTAGACGCAGTCACCGGATATTAACGCCGTCGCATTGCCTGCAACCATGCCGGTACCGAAGACAAAGCGTGACTCCCCGGGACAGCGCATGGGGCCTTGGAAGCCGGCAGACCATACCCCCAGCACCGCTTCCGTCTTCACCCTTCGCGATCGCTTCGCGCCTTGATCAGGCCTGCCTCCCCGACGTTGCTGACCGTGGCTGAGGAGCATCGTTCTCCTAGAGTCCGATGGCCATTCAGCCTGCGATCGGTGCCCCGGGTCGGACTGATCGTCAACGACGGCAAGGATCTGGCGATCAGCACCGCCGACCTGATCGAGAAACGGCTGACCGCCGCCGGGCTGGAGGTGGCACGGGTGAGCAGCTCCGGTGGCGTGGTGGGTTTCGCCAACCCCGACCAGCACCTGCGCTCCCGGGGCTACGCCGCCTGCGTGCCCGCAAGCTTCGACGAGGAGATGGCCCTGGCCCTGGTGCTGGGGGGGGACGGCACCGTCCTCTCCGCCGCGCGCCAGACCGCCCCGATCGGGGTGCCGATCCTGACGATCAACACCGGCCACCTGGGTTTCCTGGCCGAGGCCTACCTCAAGGATCTGGACCAGGCCCTGGCCCAGGTGGTGGCCGGGGAATGGACCGTGGAGGAGCGTTCCATGCTCGTGGTGAGCGTGATGCGGGGGGAGCAGCGGCGCTGGGAGGTGCTCTGTCTCAACGAGATGGCCCTGCACCGGGAGCCGCTCACCAGCATGTGCCACTTCGAGATCGCCATCGGCCGCCACGCCCCCGTGGACATCGCCGCCGACGGGGTGATCCTCTCCTCCCCCACCGGCTCCACCGCCTACGCCCTCAGCGCCGGAGGGCCGGTGATCACCCCCGACTGTCCGGTGCTGCAGCTGACACCGATCGCCGCCCACTCCCTGGCCTCCCGGGCCCTGGTGTTCAGCGATCAGGAGCCGGTGACCGTGTTCCCCGCCACCCCGGAGCGGCTGATGATGGTGGTCGACGGCAGCGCCGGCTGTTACGTCTGGCCCGAGGACCGGGTGCTGGTGCGACGCAGCGAACACCCGGTGCGCTTCGTGCGGCTGGCCGACCACGAATTCTTCCAGGTGCTGCGCAACAAGCTGGGCTGGGGCCTGCCCCATGTGGCCAAGCCCTCCAGCAGCCACGCCGACGCCCCGCTGTGACCACGCCCCCACCACCGACCGTGGTGCTGCTGGTGGGCCCGGAGGCCGTCGGTCTGGCGCCGCGGCTGGAGGTCTCCGGCTACCGGCCGCTGCTGCAGGAGTCCGGGGAGGACCTCCCCGCCGCCGTGGTCCTGTCGCCCGGCAGCGAAGAGCGGATCCCGGAGCTGCGCCGCCGGCTGGGGGCCCGCCCGCTGCTGCTCGGCATCACCAGCGACAGCGTCGAGAGCCGCAGCCGCTGCCTGGAGTGGGGCGCGGATGATCTCTGGCTGCCCAGCCTGGGCACGAGCGACCTGCTCACCCGGCTGCGGCTGCACCTCGGCTTCGCCCGGCGCCAGGCGCCCGCGCCGGTGTCCACCCTGCTGAAGGTGGCGGATCTGCGCGTCGACCCGGTGGCCTGCCAGAGCTGGCGTGGTCAGCGCCAGCTCAGCCTGACGGCCCGGGAGTACCAGCTGCTGCAGCTGCTGCTGCGTCACAAGGGATCGGTGGTGAGCCGGGAGCAGATCCTTGAGGAGATCTGGGCCGACCAGGGCGGCGGCGCCAGCAACGTGATCGAGGTCTACGTGCGCTACCTGCGCCAGAAACTGGAGCAGAACGGGGAACCGCGGCTGATCCACACCGTGCGGGGTCGGGGCTACTGCCTCGGTGACGGGCGGCCCCCGGTGGGGCCCGTGCCATGAGCCGTTCCCTGCTCCGGAGCCTCACCATCGCCGGCGTCCTCGGGCTGATCGGCTGCGGGCCGGGCCTGAGCCAGGGCCCGCCCCAGTTCCTGCCGATCACCGCCGAGTGGTGCCTGGAGGGGCCGCCGCCGGAGCGCTGCATCCAGCTGGAGGTGCCCCGGGGCGAGCGCCAATACGCGATGGGGCTGCAGATGCGCCCGCCCCTGCCCCACCTGCGTGGCATGTGGTTCCCCTACGCCCCCCCCACCGTGGCCCGGTTCTGGATGCACCGCACGCCCGAACCCCTGGACATGCTGTTCATCCGCGACGGCCGGGTGGCCGCCGTGGAGACGGACGTTCCCCCCTGCATGAACCTGCCCTGCCCCAGCTACGGCCCCGACACGCCGGTGGACGGGGTGCTGGAACTGGCCGCCGGCCAGGCCGCCGTGCTCGGCATCAGCGTGGGCACCCCGGTGCGGATCACCCCGCTGCCGGGCGCACCCCCTTCAGGACCAGCACCGGATTGAGGGGCGCCAGGCGTGTGCCCTCCGCCAGGGGGGCGCCGCGCCAGGCCTGGATCTGGCTGACCGTCACCCCCATGCCGGCCTGCTCCAGCTGGGGCCTGAGCTGGGCCAGGGCTTCGACCGTGGCCAGGGGCAGAACCACCACCCCGCCGGGCCGCAGCCGGTCCAGCACCGCCTCCAGCACCTCGCGCCGGTCCCGGCCGCCACCGCCGATCAGCAACCGGTCGGGATCGGGCAGGGGGCCCAGGGCAGCCGGGGCCTCCCCCTCCAGCACCGCAGCGGGCCCTGGCCCTTATACAAATCTCCGA
>NZ_JAYGHZ010000045.1:0-10056 GCF_034931285.1 Synechococcus sp. BA-120 BA3 | reverse complement strand
TACGAGATACCCTAGCGTCTCTTGGGCGCGGAGATGTGTACAGGCGACAGGCGCCGATCAGGCCGATCCTGCGGCCGCCGGCGGGCTCCCGCTGCTCCAGGGCCTCCAGCAGCGCATCGAGATGGGCCAGCACGGCGGCCGGGGTGTACTCCCGCTCGCTGGGCCTGGGACAGAAGCCGAAGCCGTGCAGATCCGGGATCACCAGCCGGTGCTGAGCCGCCAGCAGGGGGACCAGACGGCGGAATTCCAGGAAGGAGCTGTCGAAGCCATGCAGCAGCAGCAGGGGCGGCCCCTCCCCGAGCAGGGCCACGGGCCACGGGCCGGGGTGCTCCGGCAGCTCCCACCACTGAACTCGGGCGGCCAGGTCGCGGCCCAGGGGGTCGAGCAGGGACGTGGCCGCGGCCGTGACCAGGTCGCGGCCGCTCAGGGGGCTGTCCGTCACGCTTGCTGCCGGTCGGCGGTGGCGCCCACCATGGCGGCGAGCAGATCCTCGGGGACGACGGCGAAGGGCAGCCGGTGCAGGTCGGAGCCCTCCCGGCACGCGAAGCGGCTGACCTGACGGAGCTGATCGAGGCTGGCGCCCGCCAGCCCCAGGGCCTCGAGATCGGTGGGCAGCCCCAGTTGGCGGAAGAAGGGCAACAGCTGGCGGCGGGCCTGGGCCGCCAGACGGTTCCCCGCGAGCTGCTCCTCCAGCCACAGCTGCACCAGCACCCCGAATCCCACCTTCTCGCCGTGGAGACAGCCGTGGGTGGCGCCGAGCTGGGTGAGGCCGTTGTGGACGGCATGGGCGGCCACGGTGCGGCAGCGGGCACCACCAATGCCGCCGATCAGGCCGGCGGTGAGGGCACAGCCTTCGGCCACACGCACCCAGGCCTCCCCGTGGGGGTCCGCCAGGGCGGCTTCGCCCTCCAGCAGCAGCAGATCGCGCAGCAGCCGCGCCATCTGCACCGCCTGCTGGATCAGCCCATCACCGCTGGAGCCGCTGCTCACCGAGGCCTCGTACCACTTGGCCACCGCATCGGCGATGCCGCTGGCCAGGGTGCGGGCCGGCGCCTGCCGCACCAGGCCGTGGTCGAAGACCAGCAGGTCCGGACAGCGGTCGAGGGCGACATCGCCCAGGAAGGCGCCCTCGGGGGTGTAGAGATTGGCCAGGGCCGTCCAGCCGGCGCAGGTGGCGGCGCTGGTGGGCACCGTGATGCAGGGGATAGCGAGCCGCTGGGCCAGCAGCTTGCCGGCATCCAGCACCTTGCCCCCACCGGCGGCGATGACCGCGTCACAGCCGGCGGCAGCGGCATCCCGGGCCAGGGGGCCGAGGTCCTCCTCGCAGCAGTCGCGCAGGGCCTGGCTGACCACGGGGCAGGCGCTGGCCTGCTCCAGGTCGACCGCCAGCTGCTGGCGCAGGCCGAAGGTGGAGGCGCTGCGGCCCAGCAGCAGGGGGCGGCGGCCCAGGGCGACGATGTGGGGAAGGGCCTGCTCCCAGGCCCCCTCCCCACGGAGGACCATCGCCGGGGCGATGGCCTGGGACTGCAGAGGATCCGTCATGGCCGCCATCTCATGGTTGAAATGTAGAAGTCGGCCGATCCGGCTCGCGACGGATCAGACGCTGGCGCTGGCCAGCTCCGGCAGCGGCGGGGTGACGCTCTGCTTGCGGATCACCACCTGCTTGTCATCGTCGACATCCACCAGACAGGCATCGCCCTCGCCGATCCGGCCGGAGAGGAATTCCTCCGCCAGCGAATCCTCGAGCAGACGCATGACGGCGCGGCGGAGGGGACGGGCGCCGTAGCTGGGGTTGTAGCCCTCCTCCACGAGGCGCTCCTTGAAGGCCTCGGTGACGGACATGCCGATGCCCTTGTCCTGCATGCGGGCGAAGACCTCCCTCAGCATGATCTCGGCGATCAGCTTCACCTCGTCGCGGGTGAGCTGGCGGAAGACAATGATCTCATCGAGACGGTTGAGGAATTCGGGGCGGAAGTACTGCTTGAGCTCCTCGTTGACCAGGGAGCGGATGCGGTTGTACTGGGTTTCCTCCACGTCGCCGCCGCCGAACTCGAAGCCGAGGCCGCCGCCACCTTTCTCGATCACCTTCGAACCGATGTTCGAGGTCATGATGATCAGGGTGTTCTTGAAGTCGACGGTGCGGCCCTTGGAATCGGTGAGCCGGCCGTCCTCCAGCAACTGCAGCAGGAGGTTGAAGACATCGGGGTGGGCCTTCTCGATCTCGTCGAACAGCACCACGGTGTAGGGACGACGGCGCACGGCCTCGGTGAGCTGGCCACCCTCGTTGAAGCCCACGTAGCCCGGAGGCGAACCGATCAGCTTGCTGACGGTGTGGCGCTCCATGAACTCGCTCATGTCGAGGCGGATCATGGCGTCCTCGCTGCCGAAGAAATAGGCGGCGAGGGCCTTGGTGAGTTCCGTCTTGCCGACGCCGGTGGGGCCGGAGAAGATGAAGCTGGCGATGGGACGGTTGGGGTTCTTGAGGCCGACCCGCGCCCGTCGGATGGCCCGGGAGACGGCCTTGACGGCCTCGTCCTGGCCGATCAGGCGCTGGTGGAGGGTCTCCTCCATGTTCAGCAGCTTCACCGACTCGCTCTCGGTCAGCTTCTGGACGGGCACGCCGGTCCAGGAGGCGACGATCTGGGCGATGTCCTCCTCGGTGACCAGGGGCGAGCGGCTTTCCTCGCCTGCGTCGTCGGCCACAGGGCCGCCCAGCAGGGCCGGGGTGTCGGCCTCGCCGGAGGTGCCGGCGGGTTCGTCGTCGCGACGGGCCTGGAGGATCGTGCGGATCTGGTCGCGCAGCTCGACCTCCTTGTCGCGCAGTTCACCGGCCTTGGTGAAGTCCTGCTGGCGAACGGCGTCCTCCTTCTCCTTCTGGACACCGCGCAGCTGCTTGTCGACCTCCTTGGCCGCCGGCGGCAGCTTGGAGTTGAGCAGGCGCACCCGGCTGCCGGCCTCATCGATCAGGTCGATGGCCTTGTCGGGCAGGAAGCGGTCGCTGATGTAGCGGTCGCCCAGGGTGGCGGCGGCGACGAGGGCCTCATCGCTGATCTTGAGGCGGTGGTGCTGCTCGTAGCGCTCACGGAGCCCCTTGAGGATCTCGATCGTGTCGACGACGGAGGGCTCGCCCACCATCACCGGCTGGAAGCGGCGCTCCAGGGCGGCGTCGCGCTCAATGTGCTTGCGGTACTCATCGAGGGTGGTGGCGCCGATGCACTGCAGCTCGCCCCGGGCCAGGGCCGGCTTGAGGATGTTGGCGGCGTCGATGGCCCCCTCGGCGGCACCGGCGCCGATCAGGGTGTGCACCTCGTCGATCACGAGGATCACGTTCCCGGCGGAACGGATCTCCTCCATGATCTTCTTGAGACGTTCCTCGAACTCACCCCGGTACTTGGTGCCGGCCACGAGCAGGCCGATGTCGAGGGTGAGGACGCGCTTGTCCTCAAGGATGTCGGGGATCTCGCCCTGGGTGATCCGCTGGGCCAGGCCCTCGGCGATGGCGGTCTTGCCGACGCCCGGCTCACCGATCAGCACCGGGTTGTTCTTGGTGCGGCGCCCGAGGATCTGGATGACCCGGTCGATCTCGTTCTGGCGGCCCACGACGGGGTCGAGCTTGGACTCGGCCGCCAGCTGGGTGAGGTTGCTGCCGAACTCATCGAGGGTGGGGGTCTTGGTGGAGCCCTTGCCCGAGCTGCCGGAGGCCACTTCGGCCGTCTCGCCCAGCATGCGGATCACCTGGGTGCGGACCTTGGCCAGGTCGACGCCGAGGTTCTCGAGCACCCGGGCAGCCACGCCTTCGCCCTCGCGGATCAGGCCCAGCAGCAGGTGCTCGGTGCCGATGTAGTTGTGCCCCAGCTGGCGGGCCTCCTCCAGGGAGAGCTCCAGCACCCGCTTGGCCCGGGGGGTGAAGGGGATCTCGACGGCGACGAAGCCGGAGCCGCGGCCGATGATCTTCTCGACCTCGACCCTGGCGTCCTTCAGGTTGACCCCCATCGACTTGAGGACCTTGGCGGCGACACCGGTGCCCTCGCCGATCAGGCCCAGCAGGATCTGCTCGGTGCCGACGAAGTTGTGGCCGAGGCGGCGGGCCTCTTCCTGGGCCAGCATGATCACCTTGATGGCCTTCTCGGTAAACCGCTCGAACATGGGGCGGGACCTGATGCAAGTGGCCCCAACCTATCAGGATTGAAGGGCCGTGTGGGAGCTTGGGAGCACTCTCAGGTGAAACCCACGGGCCGCAGGGGCTCAGGCGAGTCAGAACACAAACGAAGCGACCGGAATCGCCGGGAATAGGTATAAAAATCTACGGTTATCCACACCCCTGTCACATTGCCAGGATCAGATTGTCAGGTTGACCCATTGGATCAGGGCATCCTCTCCATTGCGGTAGTAACCATGACGGATGCCGGCGGTGCGGAACCCCAGGGCCCCATACAGCGCGATCCCGGGCCCATTCCCTGCCGCCACTTCCAGCGTGGCGCGGCTGGCGCCGCGCTCGCGGGCCGCGGCCATCAGTTCCTGCAGCACCCGGCGTCCCAGGCCCCGCCGGCGCTGGTCCGGTGCCACCGCCACCAGGGTGATGTGCAGCTCATCGACCACGAGCCAGCCACTGGCCATGGCCAGCAGGTCGGGCCCCTGGAACAGACCCAGGCCCGGCCGCCCCTCCTCCTCCAGCTCCCGCTGCCACTGCTCCAGGCTCCAGAGACCGCCGAGGGCGCCCCGATCGAGGGCCAGGCAGGCGCCGGCGTCGGCCGGAACCAGGGGGCACAGGGTCGGGACGGGCAGCGGTGGCGGAGGTGGTGCCGGCACGGCCGTTGGACACGAACATCCTTACGATCGGACATCCTGACCCCCTCCCCGCACAGGCCGCCATGGTGACCAGCGCCTCCACGGCGACCGATACGGTCGCTCCCCTGACCGCGGCCCCTGTCGCCTCCGGGAGTCCCTTCGAGCAGGGAGCCGATCCGCTCAGCCCCAACCGCAACCTGGCGCCCCTCACCGCCCGCCTTGATGGCCTGGGCCGCCTGGAGGTGGGGGGCTGCCTGCTGAGCGATCTGGCCCGCACCTACGGCACGCCCCTTTATGTGCTCGACGAGGCCACCCTGCGGAGCACCTGCCGGGCCTACCGGGAGGCGCTGGCCGCCCATTACCCCGGCGAGGCCCTGGCCCTCTATGCCTCCAAGGCCAACAGTTCCCTGGCGATCACGGCCCTGGTGGCCTCCGAGGGCCTGGGCCTCGACGCCGTCTCGGCCGGGGAGCTGCTCACGGCCCTGCAGGGCGGCATGGCCGCCGAGCGGATCGTCTTCCACGGCAACAACAAATCCGCCGAGGAGCTGCAGCTCGCCGTCGACCAGGGTGTGACGGTGATCCTCGACAACTGGAACGACATCAGCCTGCTCGCCACCCTGGCGGCCGGACGGCCCGCGCCGGTGCGGGTGCTGGTGCGCTTCACCCCGGGCATCGAGTGCCACACCCACGAGTACATCCGCACCGGCCACCTCGACAGCAAGTTCGGCTTCGACCCCGACCAGCTGGAGGCGGTGCTGCGGCACCTGGCGAGCTGCCCCTGGGCCCGGCTGGATGGCCTGCATGCCCACATCGGCTCCCAGATCTTCGAACTGGAACCGCACCGCGACCTGGCCGGGGTGATGGCCGAGGCCCTGGGACTGGCCCGTTCCCTGGGCCACCCCTGCGGCGACCTCAACGTCGGCGGTGGCCTGGGCATCCGCTACGTGGGCTCCGATGATCCCCCGAGCATCCAGGAGTGGGTGCGGGTGGTGGCGACGGCGGTGGCCGAGGCCTGCGGCCAGCGCCAGCTGGCGCTGCCACGGCTGCTGTGCGAGCCCGGCCGCTCCCTGGTGGCGACGGCGGGGATGACGCTCTACACCCTGGGCAGCCGCAAGGAGATCCCCGGCCTGCGCACCTACCTGTCGGTGGATGGCGGCATGAGCGACAACCCCCGGCCGATCACCTACCAGTCGCTCTACACGGCCGTGCTGGCCGACCGGCCGCTGGCGGAGGCCAGCGAGGCGGTGACCGTGGCCGGCAAGCACTGCGAGTCCGGCGACGTGCTGCTCCACGACGTCCGCCTGCCGCCCACCAGCCCCGGCGACGTGCTGGCCGTGCTTGCCACCGGCGCCTACAACGCCGCGATGGGCTCCAACTACAACCGCATCCCGCGGCCGGCGGCGGTGCTCGTCCACGACGGCGTGGCCGAGGTGGTGCAGCGGCGCGAGCAGCCGGAAGACCTACTGCGCTACGACGTCCTGCCCCACCGACTCCTGCCGGTATCCTGACCGCGTCAGGCGGCCACCCGTTGAACCGGCCTGCCCATCCCCTGTCTTGTGATCTGGCTGCGGCTCATCGATTTCCGCCTGCTTCTGGATCTCCTGTTCGCTTCCCTGCTCGGCCTGCTGCTGCTGGGCCGGGTCACCGAAGCGCGCACCCTTTGGCTGCTGCGCGGCTATCTGTTCCTGGTGGCGCTGGCCTGGTTCGTGCAGCGCTACGCCAACCTGCCGCTCACCAGCAGCCTGGTGGATGCGCTGGTGCTGGCCTGCAGCCTCGCCCTGGCGATCCTCTGGCAGGGGGAACTGCGGCGGCTGATGGAACTGCTCGGCACCGGACGCCTCGGGGTGCTGTTCGCCGACCGCAGCCGTGACCAGCTGGCCTCGGGGTCGGTGAGCCTGCTCACCGAGGCCGCCGGCCGCCTCTCCCAGGCCCGCTGCGGCGCCCTGATCGTGCTCGACCTGGGGAGCGATCTGCGCCCCGAGGACTTCCTCAACCCCGGCATCCGCATCGACGCCCAGCTCTCGGTCGACCTGCTGCTCAATCTCTTCGCGGTGGACACGCCCCTGCACGACGGCGCCGTGCTGGTCCAGAAGAACCGCATCGTGGCCGCCGGTGTGATCCTGCCTCTCTCCCGCCAGGGCCTGAACCGCTACGGCACCCGCCACCTGGCCGCCATGGGGCTGACCGAGCGCCACGACGGCTGTTTCTGCATCGTCGTCTCCGAGGAGACGGGCACCCTCTCGCTCGCCTCCCAGGGCCGGCTGGAGCGGCCGATCACCAGCAGCCGGCTTCACGACCTGCTCACCGACGCCCTGGCCTCCGCTCCCACGGGGCGTAGCGTGGCTGCGGACCCGCCGGAACATCGCGGATGAGTCGCGCCCTGGCGACCACTCCATCGTCCGATCCCGACCAGCTGCCCGCCCAGCTGGATCCGGCTCGGCTGCCCCGCCACGTGGCCGTGATCATGGACGGCAACGGGCGCTGGGCCCGTCAGCGGGGGCTGCCCCGGGCCATGGGCCA
This sequence comes from Synechococcus sp. BA-120 BA3, assembly GCF_034931285.1. Lineage (NCBI taxonomy): Bacteria > Bacillati > Cyanobacteriota > Cyanophyceae > Synechococcales > Synechococcaceae > Synechococcus > Synechococcus sp. BA-120 BA3. The sequence goes on along the minus strand of NZ_JAYGHZ010000045.1, from coordinate 2,748 downwards.
CCGGGCCGGGGTGGAGGTGCTCAAGCGCACCCTGCGCCACTGCAGCGACTGGGGCATCGGCGCCCTCACCGCCTACGCCTTCTCCACCGAGAACTGGACCCGGCCCGGCGAGGAGGTGGCTTTCCTGATGGCCCTGTTCGAGCGCGTGCTCGCCAAGGAGCTGGAGTCCCTCGAGCGCCAGCAGGTGCGCATCCGCTTCCTCGGCGACCTGGAGCCCCTGCCGGAGGGCCTGAAGGTCCTGATCAGCGATGCCACCGAGCGCACGGCCGGCAACACCGGCATCCATTTCAACGTCTGCACCAACTACGGCGGCCGCAGCGAGCTGGTGCGGGCGGCCCGCCGTCTCGCCGAGCAGGCGGCCCGCGGTGAGCTCGACCCGGCCCGCATCGATGAGGACCTCTTCGCCGCCGAGCTGTTCACCGCCGGAGATGCCGACCCCGACCTGCTGATCCGCACCAGCGGCGAGCAGCGCATCAGCAACTTCCTGCTCTGGCAGCTGGCCTATGCCGAGCTGCACATCACCGAGGTCCTCTGGCCCGACTTCGACACCGAGGCCCTGCTGGCGGCGCTGCTGGATTATCAGGGGCGCCAGCGCCGCTTCGGTGGCGTGCAGAGTGGCGTCCAGAACGGTGTGGAGACCACCCCATGAGCCCGCGCCACGACTGGTCCCGCCAGGAGATCCAGGACCTGCTCGACCTGCCGCTGATGGATCTGCTGTGGCAGGCCCAGGCGGTGCACCGCAGCGCCAACCCCGGCTACCACGTGCAGCTGGCCTCGCTGCTGAGCGTCAAGACGGGCGGCTGCGAGGAGGACTGCGCCTACTGCCCCCAGTCGATGCACCACCCCAGCGACGTGGCCGGCCGTCCGGAGCTGGCGGTGGAGCCGGTGCTGGAGCGCGCCCGGCAGGCCCGGGACGCCGGCGCCCACCGCTTCTGCATGGGCTGGGCCTGGCGGGAGATCCGCGACGGCGCCCCCTTCGAGGCCATGCTCGCCATGGTGCGGGGGGTGCGGGAGCTGGGCCTGGAGGCCTGCGTCACCGCCGGCATGCTCACGGACGGCCAGGCGGCGCGGCTGGCGGAGGCGGGACTCACCGCCTACAACCACAACCTTGACACCAGCCCCGAGCACTACGAGCGGATCATCTCCACCCGCACCTACCAGGAGCGGCTCGACACCCTGCAGCGGGTGAGGGGCGCCGGCATCGACCTCTGCTGCGGCGGCATCATCGGCATGGGCGAGACAGCCCAGGACCGGGCCGGGCTGCTCCAGGTGCTGGCGACCATGGATCCCCACCCCGAGAGCGTGCCGATCAACGCCCTGGTGGCGGTGGAGGGCACCCCGCTGGAGGGTCTCCCGGCGGTCGACCCCCTGGAGCTGGTGCGGATGGTGGCCACCGCCCGCATCCTCATGCCCCACAGCCGGGTGCGGCTCAGCGCCGGACGCGAGCAGCTGGGACGGGAAGCCCAGATCCTCTGCCTGCTGGCGGGAGCCGATTCGATCTTCTACGGCGACACCCTGCTCACCACCGCCAACCCGGCGGTGGCCAGCGACCAGGAGCTGCTGCGGGCCGCCGGCGTGCGGGTGCAGATGGAGGAGCTGCCGCTGGAGGAGCAGCCGCTGGCGGCCGCCGCCGGCCGCTGAGGGTGCAGGTCGCCGCCTTCTACAGGTTCGTCCCCCTGGCCAGCGAGGAGCTGCCGCTCTGGCGCACCAGGATCCTGGAGCTGGGCAGAGCGACCGGCCTGCTGGGCACCATCCTGCTGGCCACCGAGGGCATCAACGGTACGGTCGCCGGCTCGGACGCCAGCGTGGCCGCCCTGCTGGAGCTGCTGCGGGCCGACCCGCGACTGGCGGACCTGGAGGTGAAGCGTAGTGAGGCCACCGGAGCGGTGTTCCACCGCTTCAAGGTGCGCCTCAAGGCGGAGATCGTGACGATGGCCGAGCCCTCGGCCCAGCCGGCGCGGGGCACGGGGGTCCCGGTGCCCCCCGAGCACTGGAATGCCCTCCTGGACGATCCCGGCACCCTGGCCATCGACACCCGCAACCACTACGAGGTGGCCCTGGGCAGCTTCGCGGGCGCCATCGACCCCGGCACCGAGCACTTCCGCGACTTTCCCGCCTGGGTGGAGCAGCACCTGCGGCCCCTGGTGGCCCAGCGGCGGCCGCAGCGGCTGGCCCTGTTCTGCACCGGCGGCATCCGCTGCGAGAAGGCCACCGCCCACCTGCTGAACCAGGGGTTTGAGCAGGTGCTGCAGCTGCAGGGGGGGATCCTCAACTACCTGGAGCAGGTGACGGAGGCCGAGAGCCGCTGGCGGGGCGAGTGCTACGTGTTCGACCAGCGGGTGGCCCTCGACCACCGACTGCAGCCGGGCACCTATCACGTGTGCCATGCCTGCGGCCTGCCCCTGGCCCCCGCCGACCTGGCGCTGGCGAGCTACGTGGAAGGGGTGAGCTGCCGCCACTGCATCGATCGCTACGCCGCCGCCGATCGGGAGCGTTTTGCCGAGCGCCAACGGCAGATGCGGCGCGCCGAGGCCTCCGGTGAGGCCCACATCGGCCGGCCGATGCCGCCCGTCGCGGGTTGAGGCGATGGCGGCTTCCCTGCCGGTGCTCTACAGCTTCCGCCGCTGCCCGTACGCGATCCGGGCGCGGCTGACCCTGGCGGCGGCCGGGCTGAGGCCGGGGGTGGACCTCGAGCTGCGGGAGGTGCATCTGGGCCGCAAGCCCCCCGAGCTGCTGGCGGCCTCCGCC
>NZ_JAYGHZ010000044.1:0-10363 GCF_034931285.1 Synechococcus sp. BA-120 BA3 | reverse complement strand
GGGTGGCCCTGGCCCGCGGCGACGATGAGGCGGACGCCCGCGGGCGCGCCGACGGGGCCGCCGCGCTCGTGCAGGTTCAGACCAGCCGATAAACCGTCGCCACCACTGGTTTTTCGCCGCTTCGAGCCCTATGGTGCGCCCCTGCGGGTAGCACAATGACTCAGGTCCATTCACCGTCGAGGCTCTCTCGCTCCCGGAAGGCCCGGCAGAAGAGGGAACTCGGGGCGGTGTCGCTGCCTGAGAACACCGGCACCGGGCACGATCGGAAGCAGCGCCCCCCCGCCTCGCAACGGTCCCGGCGCCGGCCCCTGGTCACCTTCGGCATCGGCGTGGCCATCGGTGCCCTGCTGGCCGGGCCCCTGCCGGCACGGCTCGCCCCGTACCTGGCCGGCCTGATCCCCGCCCCCCGCGGCATCGGGGCGGTGCTGAATCCCCTCTCGATCGAGAACCGTCCGATCCTCGTGCTCGGCCGCGACTCCGTGGGCGAAAACACCGACGTGATGTTCACCGTGCGACTCGACGGCGACATCACCCACATCACCCAGGTCCCGCGGGACACCTTCATCGAATCGCCCCAGCTGGGGGTGGTGAAGGCCAACTCCCTGTTTGCCCTCGGCGGCATCCAGACCGCCAAGGCGGAAGTGGGCCACCTGCTCGCCACCCCGGTGGAGCGCTACCTCAAGGTGAACCTCGACGCCGTCAACAAGGTGGCCGAGGCCCTCGGGGGCGTCGAGGTGGATGTGCCCAAGCGCATGTACTACGTCGACAACGCCCAGGGCCTCTACATCGACCTCTACCCCGGCCGGCAACTGCTGAAGGGCAAGGAGCTGGAGGGCTTCCTGCGGTTCCGCAACGACGAGCAGGGCGACCTGGGCCGGATGGAGCGCCAGCGCCTGGTGATGGCCCAGGTGTTCAGCAAGCTGGCCCAGCCGGCCACGATCGCCAGGCTGCCGGCCCTGTTGGAGATCGCCGGCACCGACATGGTCACCGACCTCTCGCCGATCGAGATGACCCAGCTGATGTCCGCCCTCGGCAAGACCAAGCTGAGCACCCAGCGGGTGCCCGGCCGGCTCTACTGGCACAACGACCTCAGCTACTGGATGCCCGACAGCAACCAGGCGCACCCGAGCGGCGGCGGCGAGGAACCGCTGCCCTGAGTCAGGCGACGGGGCCCCGGCCGTCGTCCGGGGTGCGCCAGCCGGCGGTGAGCTCGGCCAGCAGCTGGGCCAGCCCCTCCTTCTTCGGCAGGTCGGCCTCGGCCGCCCACTCGATCTCCTGGATCCTGGCGTCCTCCAGGCCCAGCAGCTCCACCAGATGGCGGTAGGCCACCCGCTCCTGGGCGTTGATGCTGGGCTCCGCCGTTGAGCGCCGGCCCACCCGCACCATCATGTAGCTGAGCTTCAGGGCCAGCTGGCGGTCGTCGTAGCCGGGCAGCTGGGTCACCAGATCGTCCAGGCCAGCCACCGGCAGCCGCTCGGCCAGAAAGGCCTCCAGCTGCGCTTCAGCGAGGCTGTCGGGGTTGTCGCCGAGCAGGTGGTTGGCCACCTGCTCGGCCAGAAGCTCCCGTTCAGCCCTGGAGCATTCGCCGTCGGCCCAGGCGACGGTGCAGACGATGCGCAGCAGGGCCGCCTGGGCGGGGGTGAGTTCAGCCATGGGTCAGGCCGCGAGGGGGATGGGGGGATGCTGCTCCAGCACGTGCCGCAGATAGCGGCCGGTGTGGCTGGCGGCGTTCTGGGCCACGGTCTCGGGGGTGCCGACGGCCACGATCCGACCGCCCTTGTCGCCGCCTTCCGGCCCGAGGTCGATCAGCCAGTCGGCGCAGCGGATCACATCGAGGTTGTGCTCGATCACCAGGATCGAATTGCCCTTGTCCACCAGGCGCTGCATCACGTCCATCAGCTTGTGGACGTCGTAGAAGCTCAGGCCCGTGGTGGGCTCGTCGATCAGGTAGAGGGTCTTGCCGGTGGCGCGGCGGGAGAGCTCGGTGGCCAGCTTCACCCGCTGGGCCTCGCCGCCGGAGAGGGTGGGGGCGGGCTGGCCCAGCTTGATGTAGCCCAGCCCCACGTCGACCAGGGTGCTGAGGCGGTCACCGGCCTGGGGGATCGCCGAGAACACCTCGGCGGCCTGCTCCACCGTCATCTCCAGCACGTCGGCGATGGTGTGGCCCCGGAAGGTCACCTGCAGGGTCTCGCGGTTGTAGCGGGCCCCCTTGCAGACGTCGCACTGGACATAGACGTCGGGGAGGAAGTTCATCTCGATCACGTTCACCCCCTGGCCGCTGCAGGCCTCGCAGCGGCCGCCCTTGACGTTGAAGCTGAACTGGCCCACCTGGTAGCCGCGGGCCTTGGCCTCCACCGTGGCAGCGAACACCTGGCGGATCGGATCGAAGGCACCGGTGTAGGTGGCGGGGTTGGAGCGGGGGGTGCGGCCGATCGGCGACTGGTCGATGACGATCACCTTGTCGATCGCCTTGATGCCCCGCAGCTCCTCGAGCCCAGAAGGGAAGGGCACCTTCATGCCGAGACGGTTCTCCAGGGCCGGGTGCAGCAGCTCGTTCACCAGGGTGCTCTTGCCGCTGCCGCTCACCCCGGTGACGCACACCAGCCGGCCGAGGGGGATCTCCACGTCGATGCCCTGGAGGTTGTTGCGGGTGCAGTTGGCCAGGGTGAGTCGGCGGCTGCCGGCATCGCGGCGCTCGGCGGGGGTGGGGATGGAGCGGCGACCGCTCAGGTAGGCACCGGTGAGGGAGGCCTCGGCGTTGAGCAGGTCGTCGAGGGAGCCTTCGGCGACGATGTGGCCGCCATGGACGCCGGCGCCGGGGCCGATGTCGACGAGGTAATCGGCGGCGCGGATCGTGTCCTCGTCGTGCTCCACCACGATCAGGGTGTTGCCCAGGTCGCGCAGCTTGGTGAGGGTGGCCAGCAGGCGGTCGTTGTCGCGCTGGTGCAGGCCGATGCTGGGCTCATCGAGCACGTACAGGACGCCGGTGAGGCCGGCGCCGATCTGGGTGGCCAGGCGGATCCGCTGGGCCTCCCCGCCGGAGAGGGTCATGGCGGGCCGATCCAGGCTCAGGTAGTCGAGGCCGACATCGAGCAGGAACTTGAGCCGCATGCGGATCTCCCGCAGCACCAGGTCGCCGATCTGGATCTGGCGGCTGCTGAGCAGGGGCTCGGCCCCTTCGTGGGCGCCCACGCCCATCAGGGCCTCGATCCGCTCCAGGCTGTCGGCGACGCTCACGGAGGTGAGCTCGTGGATGGCATAGGGGCCCACCCGCACCGCCAGGGCTTCGGGGCGCAGCCGCAGGCCGTGGCAGCTTTCGCAGGGCACCAGCTCCAGGTACTTCTCCAGCTTCTGGCGCATGGATTCACCGCTGGCATCACGCAGCTGGCGCTCCAGGATCGGCAGGATCCCCTCGAAGGGCCGCACATAGCCCTCGCTCTTGCGGTAGCGGCTGTCGGCCTTGATGGCGATCGGCTCCTGGCTGCCGTGCAGCAGCACCGTGCGCTGGGCCTCGGTGAGCTGGTTCCAGGGGGTCTTGAGCTCGAAGCCGAAGGCCTCGCCGACGCTGAACAGCAGAGAGAAGTAGTAGCTGTTCTCCTTGTCGCTCCAGGGGGCGATGGCGGCGTACACCGGCAGGGAGGGATCGGGCACCACCCGCTCCACGGTGAACTTGCGCAGGTGGCCGATACCGTGGCAGTCGGGGCAGGCGCCGTAGGGGCTGTTGAAGGAGAACAGGCGCGGCGAGAGCTCCTCCATCACGGCGCCGTGCACCGGGCAGGCGAAGTTCTCGGAGTACAGCCGCTCACGCTCCACGCCCTCGGGCATGGGTTCGTCGGCCTTGGGCACCACCTCCACCAGGGCCAGGCCCTCACCGCGCTTGAGGGCGGTGCGCAGGGAATCGGTGAGGCGCTCGTTGATGCCCTCGCGGGCCACCAACCGGTCGACCACCACCTCGATGTGGTGGGCGTGGTTCTTGTCGAGCTCGATGTTGTCGGCCAGCTCGCGCACCTCGCCGTTGATCCGCACGCGGGCGAAGCCCTCCGCCACCAGACCGGCCAGCAGCTTCACGTGGGTGCCCTTCTTGCCCCGCACCACCGGCGCCAGCAGCTGGTAGCGGGTGCCCTCCGGCAGGGTGAGGATCTGGTCCACCATCTCGTCGATGGACTGGGGCTTGATCGAGCGATCGCACTGGGGGCAGTGGGGTTCGCCGGCGCGGCCGTAGAGAAGGCGCAGATAGTCCTGGATCTCCGTCACCGTGCCGACGGTGGAGCGGGGGTTGTGGCTGGTGGACTTCTGGTCGATCGAGATGGCGGGCGACAGGCCCTCGATCGCATCCACATCCGGTTTGTCCACCTGGCCGAGGAACTGGCGGGCGTAGGCGGAGAGGCTCTCCACGTAGCGCCGCTGGCCCTCGGCGAAGATCGTGTCGAAGGCGAGGGAGCTCTTGCCGCTGCCGCTCACGCCGGTGAACACCACCATGCGGTTGCGCGGGATGGTGAGATCGACGTTGCGCAGGTTGTGCTGCCGCGCCCCGCGGACCCGGATCACATCCTCGAGGCTGCCGCCGGTGAGGGTGTGCAGGGCCTTTTGGGCGGATGGGGCGGCATCCTTCGGGAGCTTGCCCGAGGTGCCGTTGCCGGGAGCCGCGCTCTTGCTGGAGGATCCGACGCGGGCACGGGGCATGGGGGGCGGTCGGCAGCCGATGAGTCTACGGGGGATGGCCCTGGGACAGGCTCAGGCCAGGGCCGGCAGGGGGGCGGCGGCGGCGCAGAGCTCCAGGCTCACCTCCCAGAGGCGCCGGCACTGGTCGGCATCGAGGGCCGCCGGGGCGATTCGCACTTCGGTGGGCCAGCCCCGCAGGCCGCCCCACTGGTCGGGACCGTAGTGGCCGCCGGGCCTGGCCTCGGGCGCGGTGGCGGCGAACAGCTGGGGCAGGGCCCCCATGGCGGCGCTCTGGAAGAGCGGATCCATCAGCCGGTAGGCGATGGGCTCGAAGCGGGAGCCGGTGGCTTCGATCGAGGCGGGCTGGAGGTTGGTGCGGGCAAAACCGGGGTGTGCCGCCAGCGACAGGACGGGGCTGCCCTGGTCGGCGAGGCGGCGCTGCAGCTCAAGGGCGAACATCACGTTGGCCAGCTTGCTCTGGCCATAGGCCCGCCAGCGGTCGTAGCGACTCTCGCCCTGGAGGTCGTCGAAGGCGATGCGGCCGAAGTACTGGGCCCCGGAGGTGACCGTGACCACCCGGGCACCGGGACGGTCGCGCAGCAGGGGCAGCAGGGCGAGGGTGAGGGCGAAATGGCCGAGGTGGTTGGTGCCGAACTGGAGCTCGAAGCCCTGGCGGGTGAGGCGGCGGGGCGGCGCCATCACGCCGGCGTTGTTGATCAGCAGATCGAGGCGGCCGTAGTGCTCCGAGACGGTCGCGGCGGCGGCTGTGACACTGGCCAGGTCGGCCAGATCCAGGGGCAGCAGGTCGAGGGCGCCGGTGGAGGAGGCCGCCGTGAGCAGCTCTTCGCGGGCCTGCTCCGCCTTGGCCAGGGAACGACAGGCCAGCAGCACGGTGGCGCCGCGGTCCGCCAGGGCCCGGGCCGTTTCCAGACCCAGGCCACTGTTGGCCCCGGTGACCAGGGCGATCCGGCCGGACTGGTCAGGGATGTCGGCGGCGGTCCAGCGCATGGCGATCAGGGGGAGAACAGGGGCGGGAACAAGACGTTGCGGAGGGGGCTTCACCCGGAGAGGCCCTGCCTCAGGAAATCGTAACGGAATGTGACGGGTCCGGTCCTTCGCGGCGCAGCAGGAAGAAAAACGGCGTCGCCACCTCCTTGAGGTCCATCACCCCCAGCACGGTGTCGTCGTCCACCCGACGGAAGACATCGTTGATGGGCAGGTGGTCGTACTGCATCGTGGCGCTGACCACGCCGCGGTATTCGGTCATCCGCAGCCGGGCCCGGGAGCGGCGGGTGCTGAACAGGGGCAGCAGCAACTGGAAGAGGCGGCCGGCCAGCGGCGCGGTCGGGATCGGCACGCGGCCGCTCAGGCGCAGGCCCGGCCCCATGGCCCTCGGCTCCAGGCAGGTGCGGCCGCCGCCGAGGGTGTCGAACACCAGCGGATGGACCTCCTCGGCGCTGTCGAAGCGCTTGCCATGCCAGTGGAAGGCCTCGAGGGCGCCGTCGAGCGGGTGGCCGGTGGGGACACTCTCCCCCGTCCAGGCCCCGAGCATGAAGGCGATCTCCACCGGGGGGAGGGCATCGAAGCGGGCGAAGGCCGCCTCCGTGGTGTTGATGGCGGTGGTGATGGCGGTGGGGGGCGAACCCATGGCGGGCTCCGGGATCAGGGTTCCATTGTCTGGTGGCGGTGCCGGCCGCGTAGGGCCGGTGTCCGGATGGAGCCGTCCTGCCAGGGCGCTCCTAGCCTGAATTGGCCAGGTGAACGCCGCTGCGATCGATGACCTCCCAAGAACGATCGGCAGGCAACTATTCCCTGGAGGACGACATCTATTCCTCCACCGATCTCTCGGTCACGTTGCCGAAGAGCCATTTCCCCAGCCAGGAGCACAATGCCCGCGCCGTGTTCGCCGCGATCCGCGACGAGCTGATGCTGGATGGCAATTCCCGCCAGAACCTGGCCACCTTCTGCCAGACCTGGGTGGAGGACGAAGTCCATGCCCTGATGGATCTGTGCATCGACAAGAACATCGAGGACAAGGACGAATATCCCCAGACCGCCGAGATCGAAGCCCGCTGCGCCCGCATGGTGGCCGATCTCTGGCACGCCCCCGCGGTCGACGACGCCATCGGCTGCTCCACCACCGGCTCCAGTGAGGCCGCCATGCTCGGCGGCCTGGCGATGAAGCGCCGCTGGGAAGCCGAGCGCAAGCGGCAGGGACAACCCAGCGACAGGCCCAACCTGGTGACCGGGCCGGTGCAGATCTGCTGGCACAAGTTCTGCCGCTACTGGGACATCGAGCACCGCGAGATCCCGATGGAGCCCGACCAGCTGATCCTCAGCCCCGAGGCGGCCCTGCGTTACTGCGACGCGAACACCATCGGCGTGGTGCCCACCCTGGGAGTCACCTTCACCGGCCAGTACGAACCGGTGCAGGCGCTGGCGGCCGCACTTGATGATCTGCAGGCCCGCACGGGGCTCGACATCCCCATCCACGTGGATGCCGCCAGCGGCGGCTTCCTGGCGCCCTTCTGCGCCCCCGACCTGGTCTGGGACTTCCGTCTGCCGCGGGTGCGCTCGATCAATGCCTCCGGCCACAAGTTCGGCCTGGCGCCCCTCGGGGTGGGCTGGGTGCTGTGGCGGCAGTCAACGGATCTGCCCGAGGAGATGGTGTTCTGGGTGAACTACCTGGGCGGCAACATGCGCGATCTCACCCTCAACTTCTCCAGGCCCGGGGGCCAGGTGGTCTGCCAGTACTACAACTTTCTGCGCCTGGGCCGCGAGGGCTACCGCAAGGTGCATGCCGCCTGTTACGCCACGGCCCAGTACCTGGCGGTGGAGATCGGCAAGCTGGGCCCGTTCGAGATCATCTACGGCGGCGAGGATCAGTCGGGCATTCCCGCCCTCTGCTGGAAGATCCGGGAGGGCAGCGAGGTGAACTTCAACCTCTACGCCCTCGCCGACCGCCTGCGGGTGCGCGGCTGGCAGGTGCCGGCCTACAGCCTGCCGGCCCACTGCGAGGCGATCACCGTGCAGCGGATCCTGGTGCGCCATGGCGTCAGCCGGGATCTGGCTGATCTGCTGCTGGAGAACATCCGCCAGTCCCTCGACTTCTTCGCCAGCCACCCCGGCCACACCGCCCTCAGCGAGGTGACGGCCTCCGGGTTCCACCACTGAGCGTCATCCATCGTCCAGGCCGCCAGCACCTCGACCACCGACCAGACCTGGGCTGGGGAGAAACAATCCGTTGGCCACGCGGTCCAAATTCTCCACGCGGTCCAAACAAGTGAATGGCTCCTGTCAGCATCTGCTTCGCTCAAGAAAGAGGGGGGCGGGTCAGGTCGCCCTATCCAACTTGAGGCTGCTCTCAGAAAGCGCAGATGCATCCGCTGGAATGGGAAGACGAGCTTCCCGTGCTAGGAAGGATTTTGACTGGTCAGATTCAGCTGATTCTCAGCGTCGGCCATGGATCCTCTCCATTGAAAGTTCTGCTTGTTTACCCAGAATTCCCGAAAACATTTTGGAGTTACGAAAAGATTCTCGAGTTGGTGAACCGGAAGGTGCTTCTGCCACCACTTGGGTTGATCACCGTTGCTGCGATTCTGCCACAGGATTGGGATTTCAAGCTGGTCGATGTCAATATCAGGCCTGTTTCAGAGCATGAATGGCAATGGGCTGATCTGGTGATCATGTCAGCGATGATCGTCCAGAAAGACGACATCATTCGCCAGATCAATCTGGCCAGACACCATGGCAAGCCGGTGGCTGTTGGCGGGCCCTACCCAAGCTCAACTCCTGAGGAACTCGTAGCCGCTGGGGCCGACTTCCTGATCCTGGATGAAGGAGAGATCACCCTGCCGATGTTCGTCGAGGCCTGGAATCGGGGCGACACAGGCGGGCGCTTCAGCTCCGAAGGCGTGAAACCGGATGTCACCGCCACACCCATCCCCCGCTACGACCTGCTCGAGCTCCGTGCCTACGACTCGATGAGTGTGCAGTTTTCGCGCGGCTGCCCCTTTCAGTGCGAATTCTGCGACATCATCGTGCTCTATGGTCGCAAACCCCGCACCAAGACGCCGGAGCAACTGATCAGCGAACTCAACCACCTCTACGGCATCGGCTGGCGGGGCGGCGTGTTCATGGTGGATGACAACTTCATCGGCAACAAGCGCAACGTCAAGATGATGCTCACTGCGCTTGAGCAGTGGCAGAGGGAGCGTGGGTATCCGTTCCGCTTCGATACGGAGGCCTCCCTTGATCTGGCTGATGACCAGGAACTGATTGATCAGATGCTGGCCTGCAACTTTGCGGCCGTTTTCATGGGCATCGAGACCCCGGACACCGACAGCCTGGCGGCCACGATGAAATTTCAGAACACACGCTCACCGCTGCTCGAATCGGTCGACAAGGTGACCCGATCCGGTCTGCGGGTGATCGCAGGATTCATCATCGGCTTTGATGGTGAAAAGGAGGGCGCCGGACAGCGAATCGTCGCCTTCTCGGAAGCCGCGGGGATCCCCACGACCACCTTCGCCATGTTGCAGGCGCTGCCCCACACGGCCCTGTGGCACAGACTGGAAAAGGAAGGGCGGCTGATCGACAAGGTCGGCAACATCAACCAGACCACCCTGATGAACTTCGTGCCGACCCGGCCCGTGGAAGGCATTGCCCAGGAGTATGTGGAGGCGTTCTGCCAGCTCTACGAACCGCACAGGTATCTCGATCGGGTCCACCGCTACTTCCTGAAACTCGGTCCACCCAGAGTGCACAACTCCTTCAAGCTTCCCGATCTGGCGGTGGTTCGGGCGCTGCTGATCGTCTGCTGGCGACAAGGGATCAAACGCTCCACCCGTTGGGCCTTCTGGCACCACCTGGGTCACATTCTCTGGGCCAACCCCAAGGTGGCGGAGCAATACCTTGCTGTCTGCGCCCACAACGAGCATTTCATGGAGTATCGAGACATCGTGCGGCAGCAGATCGAATCGCAATTGGCTGCCTATCGCAACGAACAGGCGCAAGCTCGCCAGCGGCCCATCGCCCTATCCAACTGAGCTGCCGGATGTCCTGTCGCGGGGTGAGATGTGGCGCTCACGCCGCCCGTCTCCCCTTCCCGGGTTCGCTCGTGTCCTAAACACCCAGCAGGCTGGCGGCATAGCTGTGGGCCTCGCCGGAATCACCGCCGGCCAGTTCCGCCAGCTCCGCCTGGCGCTCGCGAGTGTCCCGCAGGTGGGACACCCGCGTGTGGGTGAGGCCCGCCTCAACGCTCTTGCTGACCCGGAAGTGGTGCTGGGCCGCGGCGGCCACCAGGGGCTGGTGGGTGATGCAGAACACCTGGCGCCGCTCGGCGAGGCGCCGCAGCAGCTGGGCCATGGCACCGCTGACGCGGCCGCTCACGCCCGCATCGATCTCATCGAAGAGCAGGGTGACGTGGGGGTCGGCCGCGGCCAGACAGGTTTTCAGCGCCAGCAGGAAGCGGCTCATCTCGCCGCCGGAGGCCACCTCCACCAGGGGCGCCGGCGGCTGGCCCGGGTTGGCGGAGAACAGGAACTGCACCGCATCGGCCCCCTCCTCGCCGGGCTCGGCGGCAGCCAGGTCGACGGCGAAGCGCACGTTGGCCAGGCCCATGGGCCGCAGGGCCGCCATCAGCTGCTCCTCGAGGCGCCGGGCGGCGGCGGTGCGGCCCCGGGTGAGCACGGCATTGGCC
>NZ_JAYGHZ010000043.1:0-10387 GCF_034931285.1 Synechococcus sp. BA-120 BA3 | reverse complement strand
ACCCTGGAGCGCCTGCGCGCCAGCCGGCGCCTGCAGCAACGCTGCCAGCGGCTGCGGCACTGGCACGAGCGGATCCAGCGCAGCGCGGCGCCCGAGGGCCGCCCGTCCCTGGAGGCCCTGGACGAGGCGGATCAGCTGCAGATGCACCGCCAGCTGGAGGAGGATCTGCCCGCCCTGCTGATGCCGCTGGATCCGGCGCCGGCACGGGCGGCCGTGGCGCGGTGGCGGAACCCGGAGGATCGCCTGTTCCATCCCCGCCCGCCCCTGGACGGCCGCCGGCTGCAGCAGCTCCTGGGCATCCCGCCAGGGCCCCGTCTGGGCCAGTTGATCGACCACCTCACGGCCGAACGGGCCTTCGGTCGACTCGGCGGAACCGCAGCGACGGACACAGCGGAGTTGACGGCTGAGAGTGAACTCGATGAGGTCCTTGACGCGGCCCGGCTCTGGCTCGACCGCCCTGGCCCCGGCGTGGAACCGGACCCACGGCGTGATTAACTGCTGGATGCAATGGCGCGATCGCACCGCCTGCCAGAGTTTTTTTCCTTTCCTGAGCCCCTCCCCATGAGCGTTCGTCTCTATGTCGGCAACCTGCCGCAAACCTTTGATGCCAAAGAGCTGGATGCTCTCTTCTCGAGCGTGGGAGAAGGGGTTCGCTTCAAGGCGGTGAACGACCGCGAGACCGGCACCTGCCGCGGCTTCGGCTTTGCCAATGTTGACGACCTGGCCCAGGCCGAGGCGGTGATCGCCCAGCTCAACGGCAAGGACTTCGGTGGCAGCACCCTGCGTATCGAGATCTCCGAGCAGCGTCGTGAGGTGCGTGGCGCCGGCGGCAACGACCGCCGCCCCGGTGGCAGTGCCCCCACGGCTGCCCGCAAAAGCGTCAACAAGGTGGTGCATGCCGACGCCGTCGGCGAAGGCGCCCCAGATCCCCGCTGGGCCGGCGAACTGGCCAAGCTGAAGAGCCTGCTGGCCAACCAGAAGGCCGCGGTCTGAGCTGACGCCGTCGCCCCTGGCCCGCTGTCCCTCCGGGAGCGGGCCTAGGGGAGGACCGCCATCAGGCCGATCACGCCCACGAAGACCGCCAGGAAGACGAAGCCCATGCGCGTCATCTTGCGCTCATGGCTGTCGATGCCGGCCTCCACGTCGGCGCTGATCAGCTCCCGGAATTCGGAGAGGGCGTGGTCCTTGTCTTCGGGGGGGACCGGCTGGATGCTCATGGAACAGGGCCGCTGAAGGGGGACAGGGGGAGGGCAGGTTCAGCCCCGGTGAAAGTACCAGTAGGAACCGATCGCCAGCAGCACCATCAACACGATCGGCACAGCGATGGCCGCCATGCCGCTGTGGCTGCGCACCACCCGGCCCTCATGGGCGACGACCGCCTCGCGGATGCTCACCTGCATCTCCTCGCGCAGCCGGGCCAGGTCGGACTCCAGGGTCTCGTTGGTGTAGAGATCCCGCAAGTGGTCGAAGACGCTGCGTCCGAGCACCAGGCTGCGCTCAGGATGCTCGAACAGCAGGTCCATCAGTTCGTCGCGGCTGAAGACGAGCAGCTCGGTGGGCTGGGACGCCCTGGCGGTGTGGGTGCGGGCCCGGCCGTCGATCAGCTCCACCTCACCGAACACGTGGCCGGGGCCATGGCGGCCGTCGATGCCTTCGCCTGTTTCGGGATAGAGGGTGACCAGTTCAATCGCCCCGGTGCGGACGAGATACACCTCCTGACCACTGTCTCCACTTCGGTAGGCGAACTCACCGGGATCCAGGTGAAGCTTGCGCAATGGTCGCCGCTCAACAGGAACCCATTGTAATTCGTTCAGCAATTCCTTCAGCCGGTTCATCTTGGATCCAGGCCCCATCGGTGCTAAACAGGGGCGGTCGGCCCGTGGAACCCGTGTCGCACCCGGCTCAAGAGCGACCCAAGGAATGACCCAGGGACTTGAGAACTTCTGGTATGCGGTGGAGCATGCCCACGGGCTCGGCGACCAACCCGTTTCCGTCACCCTGCTGGGGCGCCGCTACCTGCTCTTCCGCGATGCGGCCGGCCAGGCCCATGCCCTGGCCGACTACTGCGCCCACCGCGGCGCCAGCCTGGCCCGGGGATGGGTGGAGGGCTCCTGCGTGCGCTGCCCATACCACGGCTGGAGCTACGACACCGAGGGCCACTGCGTCCGGATTCCGGCCGATCCCCCGGGAACGCCGATCCCCGCCCTGGCCCGGATGGCCACCTTCCCCGTCCGGGAGCAGTCCGGCTTCCTCTGGATCTTTCCCGGCGAGGCCGGGCGGGCCTCCGAGGTTCCCATTCCTCCCTTCCCGGAACTGGGTCAGCCGGGCTGGCGGGCGGTGAGCGGGTCCTACACCTGGAACGCCCACTTCAGCCGCGTGGTGGAGTCGGCTCTGGACACCTCCCACGCCCCCTTCGTGCACCGGCCCTTCTTCGGCAACCGGGAGGACGCGAGCGTGGAGAGCCTGGAGATCGTGAGCGAACCGGGCCTGGTGTCCACCCATCACAAGCTGAAGCCACCGGCCCGGGTGGGCCTGCTGAAGTACATCGTCAAGCGGGAAAGAAGCCACTCCAGCTCCACCCTCACCGGCTACCTTCCCAACGTCAACAGGATCGCCCTGGACTTCAACTGGAAGGGGTATCAGTACATCTATTTCGCCAGCAACATCCCCGTCGACGACCACACCACCCTCACCAAGTGGATCGGCGTGCGCAATTTTCTCCCCTACGGCTGGGCCGACGGCAACTCGATCCGCAACACGGTCGAGACCTACGAGGAGGACCGGGCGGTGGTGGAAACCCAGCCCCCGGGGCCGTCCTGGAGCACGCAGGGCGATGAGCTGCTGCTGGCCTCCGACCAGCTGATCCTGGCCTACCGCCGCGCCCTGGCCCGGGCCTGCCCGGCGACGGCCCCCGTCCCCACGCCCTGAGATGCCGACCCCGTCGCCCTGGCCCAGCGACTGCTGGTACGCGGTCGGTCTCTCCAGCCAGGTGGGGAACCAGCCCCTGTCCCATCGCTTCCAGGGCCGGGAGGTGGTGCTGATGCGCGATGGCGGCGGCCAAGTGCTGGCCTTCGATGGCCGCTGCGCCCACCGGGGCTGCTCCCTCGCGGCGGGCTGGGCACGGGAGGACCGCCTGGTCTGCCCCTACCACGGCTGGCAGTACGACGCCCAGGGCACCTGCGTGCACATCCCGGCCCTGCGGGCCGAGGAGTCGATCCCGCGCCAGGCGCGGCTGCGCACCTTCCCCACCCGGGAACGACATGGATTCGTCTGGCTGTGGCTGGCCGGCCGCCAGGCCAGCCCCGTTGGCGATGTGCTCGACATCCCGGAACTGGAGGGGCTGACCCTGCGGGCCGGCGGTGACATGGCCTACACCTACGCCACCCATTTCACCCGCACGATCGAGAATGGCATCGACCCCACCCACGCCGCCTTCGTGCATGGCAAGAGCATCGGACGGGTGGACCCGACCACCGACTTCAGCCTCGAACACTATCCGGTGCAGGTGGAGCCCGACAGCCTCTACGGGCGGATGCCGATCAAGGTCAAGAAGCTCAATGGCCTCACCCGCCTGCTGCTGAAGGGGGACAGCGCCAATGCCTACAAGGAGTACCGCTTCCTCTACCCCAACGTGGTGGTCTCGATCATCCATTTCGGTGCGTTGACACTGGCGGCGCTGCAGGCCCACGTGCCCGACAACGACGGCGAAACCACCGTCCGGGTCACCAACGGCCGCAACTTTCTCACCGCCACGCCGGTGCTGAACCGGCTGTTCGATCGCATCACCCTGGACACGGGCCTGCAGATCTCCAAGGAGGATGCGGCCGTGATCAGCGAGCAGGAGCCCAAGCGGGTGACCTTCCGCGGCTCCCACGAGGTGCTGATCGAATCCGACCTGATCCTGGTGGAGTACCGCAGGATGATGCGCGAGCACGCCCGCGTCTGAAAGGCCCGCTTCAGCGCCGAACGCCATGCGCCAGCTCAGCCGGGGATGTCGACGGGAACAGGAACCGGTTCCCTGACGCCGCGCAGCAGGGGAGCCCCCAGCAGGCAGACCACCGCCTGGAGCAGGAAGCAGAGGGTGGGTGAGAGGTCGTAGAGCACCCCCGCCAGCATCGGACCCAGGGCACTGGCCAGGCCGGTGATGGCCAGCAGGCTGCCCAGCATCACCCCCTGCCGGTTTTCCGGCACCAGCCGCGAGACCAGGCTGCGGGCCGTGGGGATCACGCAGGCCGCCCCCACCGACAGCATCACAGCGGCCGTGACGATCACGACGGCGGCGGCGGCGCCGAACACCCGGGCCAGGGGGATCAGGGCGATGCCGGCGGCGACCGCCACCAGGCCGTAGATGTTCAGGCGGGCCTCCCCGTGGCGCCGCACCAGCGGGCCGGTGAGGGCCACCTGCACGTAGGTGACGGTGAGGCCGACGATCACGAAGATGCCGCTCGACTGGGACGCCGACCAGGAGAACTGATCCTTGAGATAGAGCACCAGCAGGGTGGTGAAGCCGCTGAAGGCGAAGTTGAAGCAGCAGAAGGCCAGGGCCACGCGGTTCGCCTTCGGCAGCGCCAGCAGGGCCATGACCGGGGCCATTCCGTTGATCTGGGACCACTGGAAGCGGGGCCTGGCCTGGAGCGGCAGGGTCTCCTTGAGGTACAGAAACGCCATCAGGAAGTTGTAAGCCGCCAGGCCGGCGGCCACGAACACCGGAATGCGCATGCCGAATCCCACCAGCGCCCCCCCCAGGGCCGGACCGGCGATGGCCCCGAGGCCGAAGGCGGCGCCGCTGATGCCGAAGTTGCGGGCCCGGTTCGCCGGGGTGGAGATGTCGGAGATGTAGGCCTGGGCCGTGCCGACCGTGGCCGTGGAGACGCCGTTGATCGCCCTGGAGAGAAAGATCAGCCCCAGGGTTCCGGCCAGGCCGAACATGAACAGGGACAGACCGTTGATGGCCACGCACAGAAGAATCACCGGCCTGCGGCCGCAGGCATCACTGAGGGAGCCGATGATCGGTGAGGCCAGCACGGAAAAGAGGGTGGCCGTGGAGGCCAGCAACCCCAGGGTGAGTCCGTCGGGAGAAAACTTCTCGAGGATGAAAGGGAGCAGGGGGTAGACGATGTTTTCGCCCAGCTTGTCCAGCAACAGGGTGAGAAACACGATCGCCAGAGGACTGCGCAGCTTGCGAATCACTTGCGGATCATTCGGACGGCAGTGTGGGGCGACCCAACCTTGGCGGCGGCGCCAATCTAGGGGGTGTCGCTCTCTCGATCGGGACGTTTCGCTTAAGATCCGCGCAGCATCGACAGAGCATGTCATTGGCTGGGACCACTGCAGAGACATCCCCTCCCCAGGTGTCTCAACTGGCCCGGAACTGCTGGTACGCCATCGCCTCCTCGTTCGCCTTCCGCAAGGGTCCGGTGGCCGTGCCCTTCGCGGGCCACGATTTCGTGCTCTTCCCGGACGCCGAAGGTCGGCCCCGGCTGTTCAGCGACCGCTGTCCCCACCGGGGTGCCTCCCTGGCCCTGGGGCGGCTGGAGGAGGGAGGCTGCCTGCGCTGCCCCTTCCACGGCTGGAAGTTCGCCGCCGATGGCACCTGTCTGGAGGCCCCCGCCGAGCCCGCCGGCGCCAGCCCGCCGGCGCGCAGCGCCCTGGTGGATGAGCGGCCGGCGGTCGAGTCGAAGGGATTCATCTGGATGTGGTGGGGCGACGGCCCGCCCGACCCGACCCTGCTGCCCGATCTTCCCGTCTTCCCGGACGACGCCTGGGGCCATGTGGAGAGCAGCTTCGACTGGGAGACCCACTTCAGCCGGGTGATCGAGTCCAACCTCGACAATTCCCATGCCTACTGGGTGCACAAGAGCACCTTCGCCAGCCAGGATTCACCCCTGTCGATCCCCGTCGATCTCCGCAGGGAGGATCGCATGATCGCCGCCACGGTGAGCTTCGAACTGCC
The DNA here is from genome assembly GCF_034931285.1 of Synechococcus sp. BA-120 BA3. Lineage (NCBI taxonomy): Bacteria > Bacillati > Cyanobacteriota > Cyanophyceae > Synechococcales > Synechococcaceae > Synechococcus > Synechococcus sp. BA-120 BA3. The sequence goes on along the minus strand of NZ_JAYGHZ010000043.1, from coordinate 4,434 downwards.
GGTGAAGGGGCTCCTGAAGCTGCTGCGCACCCTGAGCGGCCAGAGCGGCCCCCTGCGTGCCACCACCACCTTCAGCTTCTATTACCCCAACCTCAACATCGTCGACACCAGCATCGGTGACCAGCTGCGCTTCGTCTTCTTCAACGCCAGCCTGCCCCAGAGCGATACCCACACCCTGGCCCGCTGGGTGAAGTATTCCAAACGCAAGCGCTTGCGGCTGCCCGGCAGCGAAGCCCAGTCGATCGCCATCTCCCGCACCATCTTCCAGGAGGACCATGGGGTGGTGCGCAGCCAGCGGCCGAACCCCGTCCCCCTGGATCTCACCCAGGAGCGCCACGTGGCCTCCGACATCCTCTCGATCGAGTACCGCCGCATGCACCGCCGCTGGCTGAGCGCGGACCCCGCGGCTACCATGGCGCGCCCGGAGCCCCTCGGTTCGTGACGGAAACGCCGCACGTCGGCAGGCTTCAGGGCCTGCAGCGCTTCTGGCAAGAGCGGGCCTGGGGCAGCGGCCGCCAGAAGGTCGTCACCGTGTCGCTGCTGGCCGTGCTGGGGCTGGCGGGCTGGCAGCTGAGCCATCGCCCCGCCCCGCCACCGCCGCCCCTGGCCCCCCGGGCCGTGACAGCCCTCGGACGTCTCACCCCCCAGGGGGGCGTGGTGTCCCTCTCCACCGCTTCGGGCAACAGCGGCGGCTCGGAAGTCGTCGACAAGTGGCTGGTGTCCGAGGGGGCGACCATCCGCCGCGGCCAGCTGCTGGGCTTCCTCAGCAGCTGGGCCAGCCTCCGCAAGGGGGTCGTCCAGGCCGAAAGCCAGCTGGCCCTCAGCGAGGCCAAGCTGGCCCAGGTCGATGCGGGGGCCCGCCAGGGAGCCCGGGCCAAGGCCGAGGCGGATCTCAAGGCCGAGCAGGTGGTGATCCCCTACCTCAAGATCAGCCAGCAGAAGAGCGTCGAACTGTTCAAGGCCGGGGCGATCTCCGAGGAGGAACTCGGCAAGGCCGATGCGGCCCTGGCCCAGGGCCAGGCCAACATCCAGGCCCTCAAGGGCACCCTCTACGACAACCTCACGGTGCGCCCGGTCGACCGGGAGGTGGCCCTCGCCGACGTGGCGGTGGCCAAGGCCAATCTCGCCCAGGCCCGCAGCCAGCTGCGCAACGCCGAGATCCGCTCCCCCCTCGACGGCAAGCTGCTGCGGATCTACAGCTGGCCTGGCATGAAGGAAACCGATCAGGGGCTCGCCCAGATCGGCCAGGTCGGGGCCATGCAGGTGTGGGCCCAGGTGTTCCAGAGCGACATTCCCCAGGTGCGCCCCGACCAGCCGGTGGAGATCTGGCCGGAGAGCGGCGGCTTCAGCGGCAAGCTGGACGGCCGTGTCGTGGAGATCACCGGGGAGGTCTCCGACCGGGACCTGTTCAGCGTCAATTCCAACAACAACGTCAACGCCCGGGTGGTGCTGGTGAAGATCGCGCTGACCCCCGCCGACTCCGCCCGCCTCGCCAGGCTCAGCGGGCTGAACGTGAACGTCCGCTTCCTGCCGTGATCGGCCGCTCCCTGAAGCGCAGCCTGGGCGATCTGCCGGTGGCCTGGCTGCAGCTGAAACGCCAGCCGATCCGCTACCTGGTGGCCGTCACCGGCATCGGCTTCGCCGCCCTGCTGATGTTCATGCAGCTGGGCTTCCAGTCCGGCCTGCTCACCAGCGCCACCACCTTCTACCAGGCCCTGATCACGGATCTGGTGGTGATCAGCCCCGGCACCCGCGACAGCGGCGCCTTCCAGCAGTTCCCCCAGTCCCAGCTGTATCAGTCGCTGGGCGTGCCGGGGGTGGCCGATGTCATCCCGGTCTATGTGGCCAATGTGAACGCCCAGCAGATGGGCGGGATCAAGCCCACCAGCCTGCGCCTGATCGGTTTCGATCCCGACCAGCAGATTCTCGATCTGGCGCCGGTGCGCGAGCAGATCGACCGCATCCGCACCCCCGGGTACGTGCTGTTCGATGCGGCCGGCAACAGCAACACCGGCCCGGTCGCGGCGGCGGTGAAGGCCCAGGGGAGCCAGACGATGATCCTCTCGGACTACTCCAAGACCTTCCGGGTGGTGGGCCTGTTCCGCCTGGGCTCCACCTTCGCCGCCGACAGCAACCTGATCAGCAGCGACACCACGGCCCTGCAGCTGGCCTACAAGCAGATCAACGAGGGCGAGATCTCCATGGGCCTGATCCGGGTCAAGGATCCCGCCGCCATCGCCCCCGTCCAGCGTCACCTGCGGGCCCTCTACGGCAGCCAGCTCCAGGTGTTCACCAAGCCCGAGCTGATCGCCAGTGAGCAGAACTACTGGAACACCAGTTCCTCCTTCGGCATCATCTTCGGCTTCGGCACGATCATGGGCCTGCTGGTGGGGGGGGTCATCGTCTATCAGGTGCTGTACACCGATGTCAGCGACCACCTGCACGAATACGCCACCCTCAAGGCCCTGGGCTTCCGCAACCGTTTCCTGCTGCTCCTGGTGCTGCAGGAGGCCTCGATCCTTGCCATCTCCTCGTTTGTTCCCGCCCTGGTGGCGAGCGCCGCCCTCTATGCCTTCCTCACCGCCGTCTCCGGCATCCAGATCGTGATGACCACCGACAAGACCGTGCTGGTGTTCAGCCTCACGATCGGGGTCTGCGCCGTGGCGGCCGCCATCGCGCTCAACAAGCTGCGGGATGCGGATCCCGCCAGCGTCTTCTGATCACGATGCTGCCTGTCGTCGCCGAGAACCTGCGCCACGCCTACGGGGAAGGTCCGCTGCGCAGCGAGATCCTGCACGGGATCAGCTTCACGGTGAACCCAGGCGAGATCACCCTGCTGGTGGGGCCCTCCGGCAGCGGCAAGAGCACCCTGCTCACCCTGGTCGGGGCCCTGCGATCGGTCCAGGAGGGCTCCCTGCAGGTGCTGGGCAGCGAGGTGCGGCGCTCCAGTGAACGGATGCGGGTGGAGATCCGCCGCCGCATCGGCTTCATCTTCCAGAGCCACAACCTGGTGGCCTCCCTCACCAGCCTGCAGAACGTGGCGCTTGTGCTCCAGCTGAGCGAGCCGGACCCCGAGCGGCGCCGACACCGGGCCACCGCCCTGCTCGAGGCGGTGGGTCTGGGGCACCGCCTGCACCACTTCCCCTCCGAGCTCTCCGGCGGCCAGCGCCAGCGGGTGGCGATCGCCCGGGCCCTGGCTCCGGAGCCCGATCTGGTGCTGGCGGACGAACCCACCGCCTCCCTCGACAGCACCTCCGGCCAGGAGGTGGTGGCCCTGCTGGGCGACCTGTGCCGCAAACGGGGCAGCTCCGTGCTGCTGGTGACCCACGACCTGCGCCTGCTCGATGATGCCGATCGGATCTGGGCCATCGAAGATGGCAGGGTCGAGCCCTGGAAGGGGTCCCATTGAGTCCGCCGTCCTCAGGCCCCATGACCGTGACACCCCTGGCCGACGGCGGCGCGGTTTTTCCAACAGACTGGCTGGGCACCTGGTCGTGGCAGGGGCAGACGATCAGCTACGTGCGCCACACGCCCGCGGCACCGGAGGCGGAGGGCGGCGGGGCGCTGCCCGTGCTGCTGATCCACGGCTTCGGCGCCTGCAAGGAGCACTGGCGCCACAACCTGCCGGCGCTGGCCGGCCGTCGCCCGGTGTTCGCCATCGACCTGGTGGGCTTCGGGGCCAGCAGCAAGCCCCCCTCCCGGCTCGAGGATGAGCCGGAGGACGGGCAGGCGCTGCGCTACGGCATCGACCTGTGGGCCGAGCAGGTGGCCGGCTTCGTGCGGGAGGTGATCGGCAGGCCGGTCCAGCTGGTCGGCAATTCGATCGGGGGCGTCGTGGCCCTGGCCGCGGCCGCCAGGCTCGGTGACGACGCCCGCCAGGTGATCCTGATCGACTGCGCCCAGCGCAGCCTCGACGACCGCCGGCTGGCTGAACAGCCGCCCCTGCGCCGGATCGGCCGGCCCCTGCTGAAGCGCCTGGTGCGCCAGCGCTGGCTCACGGGCCGCCTGTTCCGCTGGGTCGCCAACCCGGGCGTGATCCGCCGGGTGCTGGGCGCCGCCTACCCCTCCGGCGACGGCATCGATGACCAGCTGGTGCAGTTGCTGCTCACCCCGGCCCGCAGCCCCGGCGCCGAGGAGAGCTTCCGGGGCTTCATCAACCTCTTCCGCGACCGCCTTGCCCCGGACATGCTGGCGGAACTGCCCGGCCCGGTCCGGCTGCTCTGGGGGGAGGCGGATCCGTGGGAGCCGGTCGCCGAGGCCCGTCGCTGGGCCAGGGCCTTCGCCGCCGTCCGGGAGCTGCGCGTCCTCCCCGGCCTCGGCCACTGCCCCCACGACGAAGATCCCTCCCGGGTGAACCCGGTGCTGGAGGAGTGGCTGGCGCTGGCGGATCAGCCCTGAGGCGGGGCCGCCGTCCTGGCGGATCCGAGCCGGGTG
>NZ_JAYGHZ010000042.1:0-10551 GCF_034931285.1 Synechococcus sp. BA-120 BA3 | reverse complement strand
TCCCAATGGACTGATGAGCAAGACCAACCGGCGCCGGCTACGGCGTCAACAAGCCGGGGCTACAGCCTCACAGGGTGGGCCAGATTTCATGTCGCCGGAGGACCAATTCCGGATGTCGCTTGACACCGGTTCAGCCGTTGCCCCTGCCGGTGGACCACCGCCAGCGTGTCTCTGGTGGCGGGCTGGTCGGCCGGGGCCTGGGTGCGGTGGGCCTCCACCACGGCCAGCAGGTTGGCCACCGGTGCCCGCAGTTCATGGGCCGCATCGGCGGTGAACCGCTCCTGCTGCCGGTAGGCCGCCAGCAGCGGCCGCATCGCCAGACCCGACAACCACCAACTGGCCAGGCCCGCCACCAGCAGGGCCAGCCCCACGATCGTCTGGGTGGCCCACCAGAGCCGTTCTCTCTCCGCCTCCAACCCGTGCAGGCTGCGGCCGATCTGCAGATAGCCCCAATCCAGCTCCGTCGGCTCCGCGCCCCGATGCACGGGCGTGTGGGACCGGTGCAGATGGATCGCGTACTGCAGGAAGCGCTCTCCGCCATGCCCAGTCACCACCGTCCAGGCTGAGCCGGATCGGTCGATGGTCGCCGTGGGAGATGCGCCCGGAGATCCGGGGGAGTGGGCGATCAGCGCGCCGCGCCGATCCAGCAGACGCACGTAGAAGCGCTCTGGATCCGTGATGCTGACGGCATGGCGCGGCAGCAGGGAGGGTGGCGACGCACAGGGCTGCCCCACCAGGCAGAGTCCGGGGAGCACCCTGGCCAGCTGGGGAGAGGGCCTGGCGTCTGGCGGCAGCAGGGGTTTGAGGCTGTCATGCAGGGTGCCCGCCAGGGTTTCCACCTCGCTCTCGAGGGCCGTCCAGTTGGCGCGCATCAACAGGCCGAACAGCCCGTACCCGGCGCCGTAGAGAATCACGCCGATCACCGCCAGATAGGCCGCCGCCAGCCGCAGGCGGCTGCTGGGGATGGGACCAGGCCAGGCCATGGCAGGCGTGCCTACGGTTCCGGTTCCGGATCGAAGCGGTACCCCTTGGAGGGCACGGTCTCGATGGGAGAAGGAAGCCCATGGCTGGCAAGCCGGCGCCGCAGCAGCCGCACCTGGGCCGCCACCACATTGCTGATCGGATCCTCCTCCAGCGACCAGAGCCGAGACCGCAGCCGTGATCCCGGGATGATCTGGCGCGGATGCTCCATGAAGTAGGCCATCAGCTGCAGTTCCTTGGCCGACATCACAATCCTCGTGCGTCCCCCCTCCTGTTCGATGGTGAGGCAACCCTCGGCCGGATCGAGGACATAGCTGCCGGCGCGGAGCAGAGGATCGCGGTAACTGGGCTGGCGCCGCTGCAGCGCCCGGATCCTGGCCAGCAGCTCCTCCATCGCGAAGGGCTTGCTCAGGTAGTCGTCGGCACCGGCATCGAGGCCCTGCACCCGGTGACTGGTGTCGGCCAGGGCCGTGAGCATCAGCACGGGCACGGTAAGACCGGCCCCGCGTACCCGCCTGCAGAGCTCCGGGCCTGAAAGACCCGGGAGCATCCAGTCGAGGATGAGCAGGTCGTAACTGGCCAGGTCGCTGCCCAGCAGGCTCCAGGCGCCGAGCCCCTCGGCGACGTGATCGACGACATGGTGATGGGCGCGCAGCACCACCTCGATGGCGCCGGCCAGTTCGGGCTCGTCCTCCACCAGCAGGATGCGCAGCGGCAAGGACCTGAAGGCGGGGATGGGGCCGATCCTAGGCAGCGCAGGAGGTTTCACCTGTTTTTCATCCCTCCTGCGGCATCCTCGGCGGGTCCTTGTCCTGCCCCTGCGGCAGCAGCAGCATGCGTGCCCTTCTTCTGGCCACCAGCCTGAGCCTCGGATCCCTGGCCCTCGGCGGACCCGATCCGGCCGTGGCGCATGTGGGCCATGGCGATGAGTTTCAGCAGCAGGGGAATGTGCGCCAGGTGAAGGCCAGCGCCGAGATCGACGCCCTGCTGGGCATCACCACCGCTCCTGCCACCGAAGCCGGCGGTGTGGTCTCCATTCCCGTCGCCGCGGTGGTGGACGCAGAGGGCAAGCCCCTGGTCTTCGTCAAGAGCGGCACCACCTACGACCCGGTCTTCATCCAGACCGGCGCCACCGAGGGCGATCAGATCGACGTCACCGACGGTGTGACGGCCGGGGAGAACGTGGTGACCCAGGGGGCCCTCTCGCTCTACGCCGAGTCGAAGAAGAGTCAAAGTGCCGCCGCAGCCGCTGGGGAACCCACCGCCGCCCCCACGGAGGCTCCGGCGCCCCCGGTCGCGGCCACGCCCACGGCCGCCGCAGGTCCCAACCCCCTGCTGATCGGTGCCGCTGCCGTGGTGGTCGTGGTGGGCGGTGGGGTCGTGGTCTCCCGGCTGGGCAGGAAGCACTGACTTCCGGACCCTTCGTTCGCTCGCGCCCCCCGACCCATTCCGATGCTTGAACGCCTGCTCAACCAGACGCTGCGCACCTCGATCGCCAGGCGCTGGCTGGTTGTTGTCGCCGCCGTGCTGATCACCCTCTGGGGCCTGTCGATCCTCAGCCGGATGCCGTTGGATGTCTTTCCCCCGTTCGCCCCACCCCAGGTGGATGTGCAGACCAGCGCCGATGGCCTGGCACCGGAGGAGGTGGAACGGCGCATCACCGTGCCGATCGAATCGGCCGTCCATGGGCTGCCGGGGGTGGAAACGGTGCGCTCCTCCTCGAAGGTGGGGCTCTCGATGGTGCAGGTGGTCTTCGATCAGAACGCCGACATCAACCTGGCCCGCCAGTCGGTGGCGGAACGCCTGCAGCAGATCGCGGCGGAACTGCCCGCCAACGCCAGCGCCCCGGCCATCTCGCCGCTGGTGTCGCCGCTGGGAACGATCCTGCAGTACGCCTTCACGTTGAAGGGCGGCGGCCCCACCACGCCGATGGAGCTGCGCCGGATCGTCGCCACCACCTTCAACAACCAGATCCTGGAAGTGCCCGGCGTCGCCCAGGTGACCCTCTACGGCGGTGAGCAGGCCCAGCAGCAGATCCAGATCGATCCGCAACAGCTTCAGGCCCGGAACGTGTCGTTGCAGGCCGTGGCCGAGGCGGCCGCTGCCGCCAGCGCCAACGCCCCGGGCGGCTTTCTGATCGCGGGCGGGCAGGAGAAGCTGATCCGCGCCGATGGCCAGGCGAGCAGCCCTGCGGATCTCGCCGATGCCGTCGTGACCGATCAGAAGGGGCAACCGCTTCGACTTGGTGAGGTCGCCACGGTGCAACTGGGCAGCGCCGTCAAGCGCGGCGACGGCAGCTTCAACGGCAAGCCGGCGGTGGTGCTGATGATCAACAAGCAGCCCGACATCGACACCCCCAGCGTCACCCGCGAGGTGGAGGAGCGGATCGCCGCCCTCAGCAGGACCCTGCCGGCTGACATTCAGGTGACGCGCACCTTCCGGCAGGCCAGCTTCATCGACACGGCGATCCGGAACGTCAGCAGTTCCCTGATCGAAGGCATCGCCATCGTCTCGGTGGTGATGGTGCTGTTCCTGATGAACTGGCGCACCGCCGTCATCACCCTCAGCGCCATCCCTCTTTCACTGCTGATCGGGCTGATGCTGATGCGGGCCTTCGGGCTGGAGATCAACACCATGACCCTCGGTGGGCTGGTGGTGGCGATCGGCTCGGTGGTCGACGATTCCATCGTGGATATGGAGAACTGCTACAGCGGCCTGCGCCGCAACCAGGTGGCCGCCCAGCCGAAGAATCCCCTGCAGGTGGTGTACGAAACCTCGGTGGAAGTGCGCCAGCCGGTGATCCTCTCCACCGTCATCATCGTGGTGGTGTTCGCGCCGATCTTCAGCCTCACGGGCGTGGAAGGGCGGATCTTCGCGCCGATGGGGCTGGCTTACCTGCTGTCGATCGCCGCCTCCACCCTGGTGGCGCTCACCCTCTCGCCAGCGCTCTGCGGAATTCTGCTGGCGAACACGCAACTGCCCGTCGAGAACACCTGGATCGCCACCTGGGTCGAGCGGGCCTACCGGCCCCTGCTGGAGATGGTGCTGATCTCCCCCAGGCGGGTGCTGGCGACTGCCCTGGCCGTGGTGGTGATGGCCTGCGCCATTCTGCCCAGCCTCGGGCGGGTGTTCCTGCCGGAGTTCCGCGAGAAGTCGCTGGTGAATTCGATGGTGCTCTACCCCGGGGTGTCGCTGGAGATGACCAGCCGCGCCGGCCTGGCCCTCTCCACCACCCTCAAAAGCAACCCCCTGTTCGCCTGGGTGCAGGTGCGGGCCGGTCGGGCCCCGGGAGATGCCGATGGTGCCGGCGTCAACCTGGCCCATGTGGATGTGGAGCTGAGCGATGCGGCGATGCAGGATCGTCCTGCCGCCATCGCCGAACTGCGCCGGGCGTTTCTCCGCCTTCCGGGTGTGGCCCCCAACATCGGCGGCTTCATCTCCCACCGCATGGATGAGGTGCTCTCGGGGGTGCGCAGCGCGATCGCGATCAAGATCTACGGGCCCGATCTGGCGGAACTGCGCAGAATCGGCGAGCAGGTGCGTGACGCCATCGAACCGATCCAGGGGGTGGTGGATCTGCAGCTCGAACCCCAACTGCCCATCCAGCAGGTGCAGATCGCCTTCGATCGTCAGGCCGCCGCCGCCAACGGCCTCACGATGCAGCAGCTGGCCGAGGCGGTGGAGATCGCCCTCAACGGCAGGACCGTGGGCCAGATGGTGAACGGCACCAATCGCACCGATGTGGTGGTGATGGTGCCCGAGGCCTCCCGCAACAGCCTCGATGCCCTGCGGGCCCTGCCGATCGCCACCCCCGCCGGCACGATGCTCCCGCTGGGATCCCTGGCCCGGATCGGCAACAGCCTGGGCGCCAATGTGGTCAACCGGGAGGATGTCTCCCGCCTGATCGTGGTGTCCGCCAATGTCAGCGGCCGGCCGCTGGGCACGGTCGTCGGCGACATCCGGGCCACCATCGAGCGCACGATCCAACTGCGAAGCGGCTACCTGATCCGCTACGGCGGCCAGTTCGAGTCGGAGGAGCGGGCCACCGCCAACCTCGTGCTCTACAGCCTGCTGGCCGCGGTGGTGATCGCCGTGCTGATGTTCGTGTCGGTGCAGTCCCTGCCGGCCACGGTCGCCATCCTGATCAATCTGCCCCTGGCCCTGGTCGGTGGCCTGGTGGCCATCCTGCTCACCGGCGGTGTGCTTTCGGTGGCCTCCCTGATCGGGTTCATCACCCTGTTCGGGGTGGCAGTGCGCAATGGCCTGCTGCTGGTGGACAACTACAACCGCCGCCACGCCGAAGGGCTGGAGCTCAGAGAGGTGATCCGCGCCGGCAGCCTCCAGCGCCTCAACGCGATCCTGATGACCGCCCTCACCTCGGCTCTGGGCATGCTGCCGCTGGCCCTGGCCTTCGGGGCGGGCAACGAGATCCTGCAGCCCCTGGCGATTGTGGTGCTCGGTGGGCTGATCACCTCCACGATCCTCACCCTGCTGGTGCTGCCGGCCCTCTACGCCCGTTTCGGCGGCTGGTTACTGCCGCGCCGCCAGCCTGTGGTGCGCGAGGGTTGAGGCCATGGGGAGCGCCCCTTCCAACCGGATCAGCGCCGGGTCTCAGCGGCAGGGGCTGGTCGCCGGCCTGCTGGCCGCGGGGTTCTTCGGCCTCAGCGCTCCATTAGTCAGCGTCATCAGCGCTGCGGGCTCGCCGCTGATGCTCGCCGCTCTCCTCTACGCCGGTGCCGCCATCGCCCTGCTGGTGGCACGGGGGATCGTTGGCCAGCGGCAGGAGGAGTCACCCGTTCAGCGCCGTGACCTGCCCCCGCTGCTGGGGCTCACCGTGCTGGGCGGGATGGTGGGGCCGATCTGCCTGGTGCAGGGGCTCACCCTGCTGTCGGCGGGCTCCGCCTCCCTGCTGCTGAACCTGGAAACGGTGTTCACGCTGCTGATCGCCGTGCTGGTCGGCCGTGAGCACCTCAGCCGCCGGGGGTTGATCGCGGCCGTTCTGATCCTCTCCGGTGCCGTGCTGCTCACGGAGGGCTCCCTCCATGGGGCCACGCTGCGGGGCTCCCTGCTGATCGCCGGCGCCTGCCTGGCCTGGGGAATCGACAACAACCTGAGCCAGCGCCTGAGCCTGCGGGACCCCCTGCAGATCGCCCTGCTCAAGGCCATCGGGGCCTCCGGCCCCATGCTGCTGCTGGCCCTGGCGGCCGGCCAGAGGCTGCCGGCCTGGCCGGCGCTTCTCGGGCTGCTGTTGATCGGCGCGCTCGGCTACGGGGTCTCGATCTGGCTGGACCTGCTGGCGCTCCGTCACCTGGGGGCGGCCCGCGAAGCCCTGGTGTTCTCCACGGCTCCCTTCGTGGGCCTGTTGTTCTCCCTGCTGGTGCTGGGCGAAGCCTTCACCAGTGCCATGGCGATGGCCGCCGCCGCCATGGCGCTCGGCGTCGGCCTGCTGCTCAGGGAAGACCATGGCCACTGGCATCGGCACGAGGTGCTCCGCCATGCCCACCGCCACCGCCACGACCCAGCCAACGCTGACCCCCACCACAGCCACGGCCACAGCGGAGTGGGGCAGGCCGTCGGCGATGCTCAGCAGCCCTACTGGCATGCCCATGAGCATGACCATGACCCGATCGAGCACGAGCACCCGCACGTCAGCGATGGGCATCACCGGCATGGCCACGGCGATCGCCCCTGAGGGTCGGCGCGGCCTCCGGCAGCCCCACCGGCCCCTGCCACGCCATACATTCAAAGGATGGCCCTGAGCGCAGACCCCACCGAGCACTTCGACCTGATCGTGGTCGGCTGCGGCCCTCACCGCCGCCACGGCAAGCACTTCGGGCTTTACTTCACCTTTTGGGGCCGGATGTTCGGCACCGAAGATCCCGCCGATGCCGTCTCGCAGCAGCCCGCCGCCATGGTCCCGCCGGAAGCCTGAGCCCAACGGCGGCCCGGGGGCCTCCTGAGGCGCGAGGATGGGTTCAGAATCCTGGTGTCCAGGTGATGACCTCGCGACCCACCCCAACGGACAACGACACGACCTCGGAGGCAGCCGCCGGGGCCGAAGCTCCCTGCGTGGGACAGGCCCTCAATCATCGGCTGCGCCAGCTGCACCAGCAACTGATGGAAATGACGCCCGATGTGGATCGGGTGGCCGTCGCGCTTTACGACCCTCAAGTCGATTTACTGAAGACGTTTGTCAATAGCACACGCACGGGAGAGGCGATCAGCGGCTATGAGTTCCACCTCTCCAAAAGCCAGTCCCTCAGCCACCTGGCCACAAGCCGGTCCGTCCGCGTGCTGGACAACATCCCGGCGGCGGTGCGCGGCAACACCAAGCACTCGGCCTGGCTACTGAAGGAGGGCTACCGCTCTTCGCTGACTGTTCCGTTGCTCGACAAGGGTTCGTTCATCGGCTTTCTCTTCTTCGATTCACTGAAGCCCGCGGTTTTCACCGATTCCGTGCAGCGGAAACTCTCTCTAATCGCTTCACTGATCAACATGTTGATCTGCAGCGAGCTCAATCTGGTGCACTCCATCACGGCTTCGGCCCAGGTGGCCCGGGAGTTCGCCAACCTGCGGGACTTTGAAACCGGCGCCCACCTGGAGCGCATGGCCCACTACGCACGGCTGATCGCCCGAGAACTCCAGCAGAGCCACGGACTCAGCGATGAATACATCGAACATCTGTATCTGTTTGCGCCCCTGCATGACATTGGCAAGATTGGCATTCCCGATCGCATCCTGCTCAAGCCCGGCCCCCTCGACCCTGAGGAACGCAAGTTAATGGAAACCCATGTGCAAAAGGGCATGGAGATCCTGGATAGAATGGTGGGTGAATTTGGCCTTGAGGATCTCCCCGACTCAGCCGTGATGAAGAACGTGGTGGCAGGCCATCACGAAAAACTCGATGGTTCCGGCTATCCCATGGGCCTCGTGGGTGAGGCCATCCCCCTGGAGGCCCGGATCATCGCGGTGGCCGATGTGCTCGATGCCCTCACCAGCCACCGGCACTACAAGCAGGCCTGGAGCATGGACGCGGCCATCGCCGAACTCGATCAGATGGTGACGGCAGGTCAGTTCGATGCCGACTGTGTGGCGGCCGTGAAGCGGCGGCGCGACGCCGTGGAAGTGATCCGGGAACGTTTCCAGGATGGCTGAACCCGAACCCCTCGGCCCGGGACGCCGCGGCACCCACCCCCGCAACGCCATACATTCAAAGGATGGCCCTGAGCGCAGCCCCCACCGAACGCTTCGACCTGATCGTGGTCGGCGGCGGCCATGCCGGCTGCGAGGCGGCCCTCACCGCCGCCCGGCTGGGGGTGTCCACCGCCCTGTTCACCCTCAACCTCGACCGCATCGCCTGGCAGCCCTGCAACCCGGCCGTGGGCGGTCCGGCCAAGAGCCAGCTGGTCCATGAGGTGGATGCCCTCGGCGGGGTGATCGGCCGGCTGGCCGATGCCACCGCCCTGCAGAAACGGCTGCTCAACGCCAGCCGCGGCCCGGCCGTGTGGGCGCTGCGGGCCCAGACCGACAAACGCCACTACGCCCGCCAGATGCTGCAGCTGCTGCAGCACACCCCCAACCTGGCCCTGCGCGAAGCGATGGTCACGGGACTGGAGCTGGAGGGGGATCCCCACGACCCGTCCGGCCCGCCGGCCCGGGTGATCGGCGTGCGCACCTACTTCGGCAGTGTCTACGGCGCCGGCGCCGTGATCCTCACCACCGGCACCTTCCTGGGGGGCCGTATCTGGGTGGGCAACCGCTCCATGGCGGCGGGCCGGGCCGGCGAGCAGCCCGCCGAAGGGCTCACCGAAGCGCTTCAGGCCCTGGGGTTCCGCACCGACCGGCTCAAGACCGGCACCCCCGCCAGGGTCGACCGGCGCAGCGTGCGCCTCGACCAGCTGGAGGAGCAGCCCAGCGACGCCGCCGACCGCTTCTTCAGCTTCGATCCCACCGCCCGGGTGAGCGGCGAGCAGATGGCCTGCCACATCACCCGCACCACGGCGGCCACCCACCAGCTGATCCGCGACAACCTCCACCTCACGCCGATCTACGGCGGCTTCATCGACAGCAAGGGGCCCCGCTACTGCCCCTCGATCGAGGACAAGATCGTCCGCTTCGCCGATAAAGACAGCCACCAGATCTTCCTGGAGCCCGAAGGACGCGACACCCCCGAGCTCTACGTCCAGGGCTTCTCCACCGGCCTGCCCGAATCCCTGCAGCTGGCCCTGCTGCGGACGCTTCCCGGTCTGGAGGCCTGCGTGATGCTGCGGCCCGCCTACGCCGTCGACTACGACATCCTGCCGGCCACCCAGCTGGAGCCCTCCCTGGAAACCAAACGGGTGCGGGGCCTGTTCTCGGCGGGCCAGCTCAACGGCACCACCGGCTACGAGGAGGCCGCCGCCCAGGGGCTGGTGGCCGGGCTGAACGCCGCCCGTCTGCTGGGCGGCCAGGACCCGATGCACTTCCCCCGGGAGGGGAGCTACATCGGCACCCTGGTGGACGACCTGGTCACCCAGGACCTCAAGGAGCCCTACCGGGTACTGACCAGCCGCAGCGAGTACCGCCTGGTGCTCCGCGGCGACAACGCCGACCGGCGGCTCACGCCCCTCGGCCGCCGGCTGGGCCTGATCGACGAACGGCGCTGGCGCCTGTTCGAGCAGAAGCAGGCCGCCATCGACGCCGAGAAACACAGGCTGGAAACGGTGCGGCTCAAGGCCGCCGATCCCGCCGCCACCGCCGTGGCCGCCGCCACCGGCGCCGGCATCAACGGCTCGATCACCCTGGCCGATCTGCTGCGCCGGCCCGGCCTGCACGGCGAGGATCTGGTGCAGCTGGGGCTCATGGGTCCGGATCTGCCGGTCGACGTGCGCGACGGCGCCGAGATCGACATCAAGTACAGCGGCTATCTGGCCCGCCAGGAACAGCAGATCCAGCGGGTGCGGCGCCAGCTCGAGCGGGCCATCCCCGCCGACGTCGACTACGCCGCCATCGGCACCCTCTCGGCGGAGGCCCGCGAAAAGCTGGCCGCGATCCAGCCCCGCAGCCTGGGCCAGGCCTCCCGGATTCCCGGCGTCAGCCCCGCCGACGTCAACGCCCTGCTGCTCTGGCTGGAACTGCAGCGACGCCGGGCAGACTCGGGCCCTCGTCAGACCGTGGAAGCATCGTTACAGTGACGCACGCCTGACGCCGAGGTCTGCAGATGAGCCCCTCCCCTCGGCGTCCCCTGCGCGGCATTCCTACCTCGCGTGCCTACTGGGAGCTGAAGGCCGAGCAGATGATGAACCGGGTCTTCGACCCGGAGGCCACGATCGATCTCGACGTAGCCTCCCAGGCCGAGGTTCCCCCGCCCCTGCCCCTGGCCCCTGCGGTGCGGCGGCTGCGGGGCCGGCCTTCCCCACCGGCCACCACCCCCTCCCGGACCGACCGCAACACCCTGCTGCTGACGGCCATGGGTGGGGTCTGCATGGTCAGCGTCGCCAGTTCGGTGCTGTACCTCACCCACTCCAGCCGCATGCAGCAGGCCCTGAGCCAGGAACGCAGCCTGCTGCTGGTCGAGCGGCTGCGCAGCCT
>NZ_JAYGHZ010000041.1:0-10554 GCF_034931285.1 Synechococcus sp. BA-120 BA3 | reverse complement strand
CAACTCGCTCAGGCCGCACTCGGCCCTCCAGGGACTGACGCCCCTGGAAGCAGCTCAGCAGGGAGCTGCAGCATGACCACATCCACCCACTCTCATTCACCCTGGACCGATAAAGGGGGTCACGTCATTGGCTTCCTCGGCCCAGCGCTCGCGCACCTTCTTGATGTCGCCCGCCAGCACACTCTCGAGGTAGTGGGCCGAATAGAACTCGTTGGCGTTGCTGATGCCGGGGAGGGCCATGGTCAGGTGGTGGCGGGCGTCGAGAGCGAGCAGGCGACAGAATGGGGGGACCGGAGCGGACCCCATGCGGACTTTTTCAGCGGTGATCGAGCGCTGCTCTGAAACCGGACTGCTGGTGGGCTATGTGCCGGGGTTCCTAGGAGCCCACAGCCAGGCCGAAAGCCTCGATGAGCTGCAGGCCAACCTGGAAGAGGTGATCGCCATGCTGCTCGAGGATGGCGAACCGCGCCTGGATGCCGATTTCGTGGGGCTCCAGCAGATCTGTATTCCGGCCTGACGGTGGGATCGCTACCAGTTCTCAAACCTTCCGAAGTGGTTGAGATCCTGCGAAAGCTCGGCTTCGAGATGGTCCGCCAGCGAGGCTCCCACCAACAGTTCAAAGACCCGTCAGGACGTTTTACAACCGTTCCCTTCCATAAAGGCCGGGACATTTCGCCGCCATTACTTCGCCAGATCGCAAAAGACATCGGCATGACTCCAGATGATTTCATCAGCAATCGCTGAGTCCCTTTGGCGGTTCTATCCCGAAGTTGCGCACCGCCTGAATGTGTTCAGGGCTGAGATCAGGGAAATCACTGAGGATCTCGTCCTGGCTCATGCCACTGGCCAGAACCTCGAGCACATCCGACACGGTGATGCGCGTGCCGGCGACACAGGGCTTGCCGCTGCGCACGCCTGGGGTGCAGGTGATCAGGGGAGGTGGGGAGCCCATGGGGGGCACGGTGATGGAGACGGGGGGACTCAACGTGATGCATGGTGCTTGGTGAGGCCTGATCAACTGCTGTCCCGGTGCAGCACCGCCACCACCTTGAGGTAGGGGGCGGGTTCGATGGTCATCACTTCATTCACAAAGCGTTCGTGATCGTCGAAGCGCACGTCGATCGCCTTCTGCTGGGCCAGGCGCCGCTTCTCCTTGATCTGCTGCGGCCGTTGATCTGCCGCGAAGCTGAGCTGTAGCTGCTCCACCTGGCGGCCTCGCAATCGCTTGAGGCGTTCGCGCTGGGCCTGCAGCTCCGGTTGCATGCGAGCCGTCCAGCGATCGGCGCAGCTCATCAGGTAGTCGTTGGCCCGTTTCACCGCGAAGGGAAGCTGTTTGGGGAGGTGGATGGGGATCGGGGCATTGGGGTTGGCATAGGGCTTGCGGCCCAGCTGCAGCCGCTCGGCCACCGCCTCAAACGGCTCCACTGCCACCACGTTCAGGCCCGATCCAGCGAAGCGCACCGCCACCCACTCCTGCACCACCGGCACCCCCTTCTGGTTGGGGATCGTGCCCTGAAACACCATCACCACCTCGCCTGGATCCAGGCCATCGCCGAGCTGGAGCACGGGCGCGCAGTGGCGTTGGAAGGTGATCTGGCCCCTGTCAGCCAGCCAGTCCACCAGCGGGTGCAGGTCCCAGAGGTATTCCAGCTCCGGCCGGCTGGAATCCTGCCGGCGGCTCTGCTCCAGGGCCCGCTGCAAGGCGGCCACCTCGGTGGAAAGCACCAGGCGCTGGCCCCGGGGCGGTTGCAGTTCCCGGGGGTAGCGGTCGTAGCGGCGCTGCAGATCGCTGGGCGGTGTGATCTCCAGGCGCTGTTGCTCCTGATCGGCGCGCAGATCGAGCTTTTCGCCGCGGCGCTCCATCTGCTCGGCCACCGCCTCCAGGGCCGTGTCCACGTAGCTCCAGAGGCTGGGGAACAGGCTGAAGGGCTGGCGCTGCTGCACCTGCAGCGGTGGAGTGGAGTCGGCGGTGGTGTCCCCGTCGTCTGATGAGCCGCTGCCGAACAGCTCCTCGAACAGGCTGTCGCCGCTGCCCTGGTCCAGGTAGGGCTGGGCGTTGGCATCCATGCGCTGCTCCAGCGCCTCCACCGTGCCGCTCTCAAACGCCCGGCTGATCTCCTCCTCCTCGCCCACGGCGTCGTAGACGCCCAGGAACACCGCCGGATCGCCGATGTTCTGCTGGGCCTGCTCGTCCTTGCGCTTGAGCAGCCGCAGCACCTTCTCGGCATCGCCCATGCCTTCGCTGCGGGAGCAGCTGAGCAAGTAACGGATCTGGGGTTGCTGCGCCTGGCCGTAGCGATCGATGCGGCCATTGCGCTGCTGCAGCGTCATCAGCGACCAGGGGATGTCGACGTGCACCAGTCGGTGGCTGAGGTAGTGCAGGTTCAGGCCTTCTGAGGCCACCTCGGTCGCGACGAGGATCCGCACCGCCTCCTTCTCCTGGGCGAACTGCTCCACCACCCGCGTCTGCTCCACATCCGGCATGGCGCCATCGAGGCCTACCACGGCGGTCTTGGGCAGGCCCAGATCAGCGGCCAGGTGCTCCACCAGGAAGCGCTGGGTTTCACGCCGGCCGGTGAACAGCACGATCCGGTCTTTGGGATCCTTGCCGCTCCAGCCCCAGTCGCTGCGAATCATCTGCAGCAGACGCTGGTACTTGGAGAAGTCGGCCGGGCCGATGGCGGCCAGCAGCGGTTCCAGTTCCTGCAACGCCGCCTGGTCGGCGGGGGCCGGGGTGGCGGCGGCCTCGAGGCGCTTGAGGCGGTTGCGCACCGTTTGCAGCGCCGCCATCGGGCTGGAGAGCAGGCTCTTGGCCAGGGTGGTCTTGAACAGCTGGCCCGCCTTGGCCTTGGCGTCGCTGTCGGGGAGCTTCAGGTCTTTGAGCAGGGCGAACACCCGCTCTTCCTTCTCACTCGCTGGGCACTCCACATCGGCGGTGTCGCGCTCCTTCACGCTGCTGCGCAGATCGGCGATCACGTCCTTGCGGAAGCGCCGCACATACAGATCCTTGATGTCGTCTTTGCTGTACTTGCTCGGATCGGCGATCGCCGTGGGGTCGAGCATGTTCATCAGGCTCGCGAAGCTCTCCGGCTTGCCGTCGTGCGGTGTCGCCGACAGCAGCAGCAACGTCTCAGAGCGCGTCGCCAGGCGCTCCGCCAGCCGGGCCCGCTGACTCTTCTGGGCGCCGCGAGCCCGCTCGGCCACGTTTTGGCACTCATCAATCACGATGATGTCCCAGCTGGCATTGTCGAGATAGAAGCGGTAGTCGCGGTCGTTTTTGAGCGTGTCAACCGAGACGATCGCTTTGTCGTAGTAGTGAAACGGGTTCTGATTGGTGGGGATCTGCTCGCGGATCCGCTGGATGCCCACCGAATCCAGCCGCACCAGCGGGATCGAGAAGCGCGTCCAGAGCTCCTTCTGGAACTGCACCAGCATGCTCTTGGTGGTCACCACCAACAGCCGCTTGCCCCTGCCGCGGCGGATCATTTCGCTGCAGAGGATGCCGCACTCGAGCGTCTTGCCCAGGCCCACCGCATCGGCGATGAGCAGCCGCTGGCGTGGCATGGCCAGGGCCTTGGCGGCCGGCTCCAGCTGGTAGGGCAGGGCATCCATCGCGGCGCGATGGCCCACCACCAGGGCGTTGTCGGTGGGCACCGAGCGGCGCAGGTGTGCTTCCAGGAACAGCAGGCTGTCGCGGTAACGCGGTGAGGGGTCGCTCACCAGGGCCGTGTCCTCCGGCTGCAGCACCTTGAAGCTGCCGGCAGCCTTCTCCACCTCCACCAGGAAGCGGGCCTCCTTCTCCCGCAGGAATGGCGACACGCCCACCACGTCGACCACCTGCTGGCCATCGGAGCTGCGGCCCAGGCTGCGCACCAGCCATTCGGCGCTGCGGCACTCGATGCGGGCTCCGGGGGCGAGAACGGCTTCTGGCATCAGCAGCCCGTCGGCTGGAGGGTGACAACGCCTCCAGTCTGCGTCGCTCTGCTGCAAACGACACTCCTTCTCATCGCTGCAGCTCCGCCTTGGTAGCCGCGGCGACCTGGGCCTGGCTGATCCCCGCCCGCAACCCCTCCAGGCACTGCCGCACCGGGCTGGTCTTCACCGCCACCTCCGGCAACAGCAGCCAGAGCTCCTCCGCCAGGAGCGGCGGCTCAGCCAGGGGCTCCAGCCCGTTGGCGGTCAGCCAGCCGGGCTCCAGCAGCGCCGGGCAGAGCGGCAGGGCCAGCCTCCGCTCCCGGGCCCGCTTCACCCAGGCGGCCGGCTCCAGGCAGGCCACCGGTTGGGGCTCCACCGCGAAGCCCCGGGCGATCACGGCCTGATGGAGCAGCGGAGCCGCACCCCTGGGGGGCAGCAGCACCCAACGCGTTGCTGGCGCGGCGGCCACCAGCTGCAGACGCAGACGCCCCAGGGGCAGGGCCCGTAGGCCATCCCAGAGAGGCTCCTCACCGGGAGGCAGCGGCTGCGGGAGGCAGAACGCACTCACGATCGCCCCATCCAGCAGGCCGAGGCCAACAAGTCCGGCCCAGTGGTCGCCGCAGCGCCAGCGGGGCGGGACCCGCTGCACCCCGGCCAGGCCGGCCAGCAGGCCCTGGTGCAGCACGTCGGTGCCAATGCCCAGCAGGCGCTCCATCAGCCATGCTCCCGGGAGGCCAGCCGCAGGTGCTGCAGGCACGGGTTATGGCCGTGGCGGCATACCCTCGACTGGTGCAAGGCCAGTTCGAGGTCGTCGAGGGTGGGCAGGTCCTCCAGCGGCATCGGCGGGCGGTAGGGGCTGGCCACGCGGGACGGAGGGGTTGCGGAAGGCAGCATCGCCGCCCCCATCGCTCGCCGGGACACCTTTCGTGCGAAAGAGGCGACGACCCTCACCACCGGCGCCTGGATCGCGGTGAGCAGCTCGTCCAGGGCGATCGGCTGGTAGACGGTCCCAGCAGCTCCCGGAGCCTCAAACTCCTGCCAGGCTGCTGCTGAGCCCTTTCCATGGACTCCCCCTGATCATCAAATGCATCATCAAAAGATGCCTAGACTGATGCCAGCCGTAGGCACAGCATGCGAACCACCGTGACGCTCGACGATGACCTGCTCGCCAGGGCCGAGCAGCTGTGCGGAGATCTGGAACGCAGCGCCCTGCTCAAGGAAGCCCTGCGGGCCCTGGTGCAACGCGAAAGCGCGAAGCGTCTTGCAGCGCTTGGAGGCAGTCAACCCGCGCTGGAGTCGATCCCCCGTCGCCGCAGTACGACGTGATCCTCGTCGACACCTCCGTGTGGGTGGAACACCTGCGCTGTGGCATGCCGCGCCTCGCCACGCGCCTGCTGGAAGGCGAGGTGCTGATCCATCCCTGGGTAATCGGTGAACTCGCCTGCGGCCATCTGCGCCATCGCCGGCAGGTGCTGAGTCTTCTGCAGGGTCTTCCGGCAGCCGTGGTGGCCAGCGACGAGGAAGTGCTGCTGCTGATCGAGCGCGACCAGTTGATGGGCCGAGGGATCGGTTATGTCGATGTCCACCTGCTTGCCTCCGCCCGCTTGAGCCACTGCCGCCTGTGGGCCCAGGATCGCCGCCTCGCTGCCGTGGCTGAAGAGCATGGGTTGGTGGTGGCGGAAGCAGGGCCCGGGTGAGGCCTAACTGGCAAGAGCCCCTGGTGGAAGCAACTGGGCGGCCCAATGGGCGCAACTCTGTGCCCTGGCTCGGTTCGGTGCTGAGACTTCTGATCGACACCAACATTCTGCAGCCAAGGCTGAAGATGAACGTGGTCTTTGCGTCGACGAGCTGATGCCGAGGAGTGCCTTGGTCAGAGCTTGCGCAGCGTGAGCAGGGAAGTGATCGGCTCAGTGATGAAAGCCTCGATGGCAGGGGAGTGAGCCATCAGGATTCGCAGGATCTCTGCTGTGCTGGTGTTGCCCACCACCAGCCAGATCACCTTCGGCGGGGCACCACGCAGCAGGCTTAGGGCGCGGAAGTCATCGTCTTTTGTCAGGATGGTAAAGCCGTGGTCGGCAGCAAACTTCCAGATCTGATGATCACTTCTGCCCTTCAGCTCCACATCACGGACATGCATGCTGCCCGCAAACTGTTCAGAGAGCGCGGAAACGAGCCTTGGGCTCAGGTTTTCATCCAGCAGCAAACGCTTTGTCATGCCCCCGCTCAGGCGACAGTCAGTTCGCTGAGACGTTTCTCACGCTCAGCGGCGTAACGCAGCACCGCCTGTATATGTTCTGGCCTGAGATCGGGGAAATCACTGAGGATCTCGTCCTGGCTCATGCCACCGGCCAGATACTCGAGTACATCCGAAACCGTGATGCGTGTGGAGGCGATACAGGGCTTACCACTGCGAATGCCCGGTGTGCAGGTGATCAGAGGTTCGGAGGTGGTCATCGTTCGAGTGTTGCGGTGGAGGTGGTTGCCTGAACCTTACGTAGAACTGTCATGGAGCGAGCACAATCATTGGGACATCTCGGGCAAACGGCAAGGCGTGTCCTTCATGCTGACAGCGCCAGAGCTTGGATGACTGCCAAGCGAGGAGACCAGGGAGGGCACCATAAAGGCCATGAAGGAGTCTTTGCTCACCATCTGGCTTGACGAGGCCCTTGAGCAGCAGCTGGAAGCAGCCTGCGCAGAAACAGGCCGCTCCCGCAGCGAGATCGTGCGTGAGGCGCTGCGGCGCCAGCTGCCGTTGTTGCGCTTCGAGCACCTGCGTGGCCAGGCCCTGCCCTTCGGGGAGGCGGCCGGCTGGCTCAACGACAACGACGTGTTCAGGGATGTTTCCTGAACGGACCCTCTCAGCTGAGCGGTGGCCACGGGGCAGACGGGAACACCCCTCGTGCGAAAGAGTGGTGGGGTCTCCCCGGTTGCTGTCGCCATGGCGCCCCTGCGCTGCCACCTGCTGATCGGCCAGCCCGCCAGCGGCAAGACCACCCTCGCCCGGGCCCTGGCGCCCCTGCTGGCCGGCCCCGGGGAGCCCCCCGCCCTGCTGCTCTCCACCGACGCGATCCGGGCGGAGGTCTTCGGAGATGCGGCGGTGCAGGGCCCCTGGGTGGACATCCAGCAGCGGCTGCACCAGCGCCTGGTGGAGGCCGTGGCGGCGGGCATCCCGGTGATCGTGGATGCCACCCACGCCCGCCGGGCCTGGCGGCTGGCGATCACCCAGGGCCTGCCCCTGCCGGCTCCGGTGGAGTGGATCGGCTGGTGGCTGTACACCGACCTGCCCACCTCGCTGGCCTGGAACGCCCGGCGCAGCCGGCCGGTGCCGGTGCCGGTGATCCAGGAGATGGCCGCCGCCCTGGCCGATCCCCACTTCGGGCCCTCCCGTGCGGAGGGGCTCGCCGCCCTCTGCACCGTGGTGCCCAGCCACCACAGCGATCTGGGTCCGGTGCTGGCGGCCGAACTGGCCGGGCTCGACCGTCGCATCCGCTCGGCCACCAACCGGGAGCGCCAGGTGCAGCGCCACGGCTATTCGCGCCTGCTCGATCTGGAGCGGCTGCTGCACCTGATCCGGCTGCTGAGCACCTGGCCCGACCTGGCGGCCAGCGATCCCGCCGGCGCCGAGGAGCTAGCGGCGATCCTCTCCCCCCTGCCGCAGGGCGATCTGGCCGATCGGGCCGCCGCCTTCCTGGGCCGCCTGCACGGCAGCTGCTACGCCGATGCGGCCGCGATCCGGCAGGACCTGGCCTGGCTGGAGGCCAACGGCTTCTGCAGCGCCCTGCCCGCCACCACACCGATCCAGCTGGCGCCCCTGGCCCGCAGCCGGCCCACCGCCGTGCATGGCGGGCTGCCGCCGATGGGGGACGGACCGGTGTTCCTGCGGGTGATGACCCTGCTGCGCCACCTGCTCCAGGTGCCCTTCGACCGGCCGGCCGAGTGCGGCGGCAACCTGCACGAGCACCTGATCGCCGCCATCGCGTCGATTCCGGGGGCGTACCTCCCGGGGGAAACGGCCACCCTGCGCAAGGACCTCGAGAAGATCCTCACCCCCTACGGCTTCCGCCACCGCAACGACAACGTGCGCCACGGCTACTGCCTGGGCACCGCGGTGCTGTCGCCGCCGCGGCTGCGGGAACTCCACAACGTGGTGCGCCAGACCGCCGGACGCCTGGCCGACCCCTCCGCCCAGGACCTGCTTGTCGAACTGGACGAGCGGCTGGGCTGGTCCGGCATCAGCGCCGCCGAACAGGCGCCGGTGCGCAGCTACGCCCGCCACACCGTGGTGGACATGGCCCTGGTCCGGCGTGATTCGCTGGCGGCGCCGCGCCGCGCCGAGGCGATCGAGACGGCGATCGTGGAGCACCGCCGCGTGCTGCTGAGGCGCTTCCCGGGCATGGGCAGCTATGCCGACGGCCCCAGCGGCGAGCTGCGGGTCTGGCCGCTGCAGCTGATCTTCCACCACGTGGGCTGGTATCTCCTGTTCGAGGAGGACCACCTGGGCCACGACCAGGGGCTGATCCGCAGCGAGCGGCTCGATCGCCTCGCCATGGCCCAGGCCCTCGGCGACCTGCGCCGCAGCTCAGGCAGCCACGCGGCGGCCCTCAAGCGGCTGGAGCGGCTGCTGCACCACAGCGGCGGCATCTACTTCGGCACCGACCTGGAGCAGCAGCGGCAGATCACCGGCGCCTCCCCCCAGCGCCGCGGCCAGGCGCTGGAGACCCTGCGCTTCCGCTGCGCCCCCTGGGCCTTCGCCTTCATCCGCGAGGGCCTGCAGCGCTATCCGATCGAGCACACCCGCTTCTCCCGGCCGCTCCCGGACGACACCTGGTGGCACCACCCCAGGGCCCCCCACGTGCTCGATCCCGGCCCGGCCGGCGGCAGCCACCCCTACCCGGTGGAACTCGACCTGCCCCCCTGGACCGTGGCCGCCGACATCGACCTGCGCAACTGGCTGTTCGCCTTCGGCGGAGGTATCCGCATCGAGAGCCCCGAGGCCCTGCGCCTGGAGCTGCTGCAGCGCTGCCGCGAGACGATCGAGGCCAACGGCAGCGAGGACCCCCAGCCGGCAGGGTTCAGCTTCCGCCGTCGCGCCCGGCCCGATTGAACGTCAGGGTCCGAGGGAGGCTCCCGGCCCGATTGAGCGTCCCGGCCAGCCTCAGATCCTCAGGGTCACCCGGCTGAGCAGGGTGGTGGCGCCGGTGGCGATGAACTGCACCCCGATCGCCAGGGTGAAGAGGCCCATCACCTTGATCAGCACCGTCATCCCCACATGGCCCAGCAGCCGGGTGAGGCGGGTGGCGAAGGTGAACATCAGGCCGATCAGAATCGCCATCGCCCAGATCGCCGCGAACAGCTGCAGACGCAGATCCAGGTTGCGGGCTGCCTCGGCGTACACCGTGATCGTCGACATCGTGCCGGCCCCGGTGGTGAGGGGCAGGGAGATCGGCACGATCGCCGAGGAGGTCATCTGCCCCACATCCATGCGGGACATATCGAAGTTCTTCTCGTGGGAATCGCCCGGATCGGTGGCATTGAGCATGCTCAGGCCGCTGAAGCCCAGCAGCAGCCCCCCGGCGATCTGGAAGGCGCTGACGCTGATGCCGAAGAACTGGAGCACCGCCGTGCCCAGGAAGTAGGCCCCCAGCATGATCAGCAGGCTGGAGAGGGTGGTGATCCGGATCACCCGCCGCACCTGGCTGGCGGGCACCCCCTGGCTCAGGGTGAGGAACGGCCCCATGGCGGGGAAGTTGTTGGCCACGGCGAACAACCCCAGCAGGTAGTGCTGGAAGGTGCTCGGCACCAGCAGTTCCGGAGGCATGGCCATGCGGCCCAGTATCGCTACGGGGCCGCCGGCTCCTTCCACAGCGGCGGCGTCGCGCCGGCCTCCAGCTGGCGCAGGCCCTTGTGCTTCTCCTCGGCGGGCTTGAGCGGCAGGCTGGCGAACTGCACCGGCTGGCTGCCGTCCAGTCCGGCCGCCAGCAGGCTGAGGGTTTCGCCCGGCGTCAGGTTGGTCTGCACCTTCGGCTGCAGCTGGCTCACCAGGAACGGCAGCTTCGCCAGCCGCTCCGGCTGCAGCATCCGCTCCCTGAGGCTGCTGGCCACCAGCTGCTGGTTGCTGCGGCGGCCGGTGTCGCCCAGCCAGGTGTCGCGGAAGCGCACCAGCTGCTCCACCTTGGCGCCCCCCAGCTGCTGGAGCCCGGCCTCCAGGTCAATGGTCAGCTTCTGGGTCCTGTCGGTGTAGCTCATCCGCCGCGGCGGGCTCAGTTCCAGCCCCCCCAGCCCGTTGACCAGATCCCTCAGCGCCCCCCGCGGGAGCACCAGGTAGCGGTCGGGGGAGGGGGGCTGCAGCCCCACCAGCTCCCGCACCGCATCGGCGGTGAGGGCCACGCCCCCGAGGCGAAAGGCCTCACCCAGGCGCTTGGGGCCCTTCTGCCCGGGCAGGTTCACCGCCAGCTCAGTGGGCAGGTTGAGCACCTGCAGGGGCCCCTGCGGGTTGACGCGCACCAGCAGCAGGGCATCGGCGTTGGCCGGCCCGGCGGGGGCGGCCTTGTTGGTCGGCGCGCCGATCGCCTCGGCATCACTGCCGATCACCAGCAGGGTGATGGCCCGCGCCGGCGGGGCGGCCAGGCTGGCCGGACC
>NZ_JAYGHZ010000040.1:0-10644 GCF_034931285.1 Synechococcus sp. BA-120 BA3 | reverse complement strand
CGCATCCCGGGAGCTCTGCTCCAGAGGTGACAGCACCGCAGGCTGCGCGCTGGCCCTGGTCAGTGGCTCAAGGAGGGGGGCCAGATTTCGTGTCGCATCTGGGCCAGTTTTCGCTGTCGCCTGACACGGTGTTGCCATCGGCACTGATGGCAATGGCTTCCGGCTCGATGTCCTGGGCCACACTGGTGGTGACGCCCAGACGGGTGCCGATGCGGACACCGCGATTGATCAACTCGGCTCTGCGGTTCTCCCAGGCTTCGAAGCCCACGGTCTGCACATCGGCGGCGGCGGGGGCTACGGGCGTGCTCGCCAGATAGCCGCTGGTATCGACAAGTGAAATCGATCCGACGGGATCAATGGTGTAAAGGGAATTCGGCTCTCCTTCGTTGGTCACCAGAAGCCTGGTGCCGTCACTGCTGAACTTGACCATGTCGGGCAGGGCCCCCACGGTCACGGTGCTGAGATGAACAGGCAGGGCCGGATTGCTGAGGTCGTAGAACTGCACAAACCCCGGATCCGTCTTGACGGCGTTCTGCACCGCAATGGCGAGCAGATTGCCGAACACCGCCGCGCTCTGCAGGGTTTCACCGTTGCCGGTGGAGGTGGCTCGGGCCACGGCCTGGGGGTTGGCGGGATCACGGAGATCGGAAACCACAATGGCCCCGGATCCGCCGCCAACGGTATACAGGTAGCCGCTGGCTGGGTTATAGGCAGAGATTTCGGAGTTGGCCCCAAGTGCTGCCAGAGAGATCACTCCGCCTGTCGCTGGAATGAAAGGATCCAGTGCGGAAAAGGTGAGTCCCATTGAGAGCAGCTGCAGTCGCCTTCAACCTGGCAGCAGCCCCCTCACGCAAGGTTAAGCCCAGACAAATGTGTGTTGAAGGAACGGGCATGGGGCCCGTCGGTCACCTCCAAAGGTGTCAGGGGCAACCCTGGGCCTGTGACGGTCTGGGCGGAGGGGTGACCCACGAACGCCCCAAGGTGCCTGTCCAGCTGGCGCGCCGGTTCAGACCGAACGTTGCGCCTGGAGTTCCAGCAGATCGCCGACGATCAGCTCCGCCGCCCGTTCCGCGGCATCCAGAAAGGGCAGCAAGGTGCGCTGGGCACCCAGGAATTCCAACCGGGCCACCTCCGCCTCGTTGTGGGCCGTGGCGATGAAATGGCCGCGGAACCCAGCCGTCTGCAAGCCGTGGCTGATGGCCGTGTTGGCCTCCAGTGACGGCAGGGTGCTCACCACCACCGTGGCCGAGGAAAGCGGCAGCGAAGCGGTGAACTCCGGGTCCTCCGAGTCCCCGTACTGCACCGGCACCCCTTCCGCAGCGGCCAGGCGCAGGGCCTGGGGATCGAAGTCGATGCCGAGGAGCGACAGATTGTGGGGCTGGAGCTGGCGATGGATCGCGCCGCCGAATCGGCCCAGACCCAGCAGGATCACATCGACCCGTGCCGGCCCGGAGGAGCCGCCGGCGAGCTCGCTGAATGGACTGGCCCGCTCCAGCAGGCGCAAGGGTTGCTGCAGCCATTGGTACAGGCGTTCGGAGCCCAGGATCATGTAGGTCGAGAGGCCGATGGTGATCACCCCCACCAGGGTGATCAGGCTCACTTCCGCTTCGCCGATCTGGCCGAGCCGCATCCCCAGGGCCGCCAGGATCAGCGAAAACTCGGAAATCTGTGCCACGGTGAGTCCGGCCAGCAGCCCGGTGCGACGCCTGTAACCCATCGCCCCCATGATCGCCACCACGATCAATGGATTGCCCACGAGCACGAACAGCGACAGCACCAGCGCGGGCCAGAGCTGGACACCCGCCGCCGTGAGGTTGAGGCCGGAGCCCAGATCAATGAAGAAGAACAGCAGCAGGAAGTCGCGCAGGCCGATGAGCCGGGAGGCGATCGCTTCCCGATAGGAGGTTGAGGCGATCGACACCCCCCCCAGGAAGGCTCCCACCTCCTTGCTGAAGTTCATCCCATCGGCCAGGGCCGCCAGTCCCACGGCCCAGGCCACGGCAAAGAGCACCAGCAACTCCTGGTTCTGGGCCAACCGACCCAGCAGCGGCGGCATCACCCAGCGCATCGTGGCGGCGGTTCCCAGCACGAAGGCCGTGCCCACCAGGAACAGGCGGATCCCCTGGGCCGCCATGCCGCCCGATCCACCCGCCGCCGAAAAGGAGCTGAGCAGCATCATCGCCAGAATGACGGCGATGTCCTGCACCACGAGAAACCCGACCGCAATCCTGCCGTGCAGGGAATCGATCTCCCGCTTGTCGGAGAGCAGCTTGACGATGATGATCGTGCTGGAGAAGGTGAGGCAGACGGCGATGTAGATCGCCTGCACCGGTGCAAACCCCAACCCCAGAGCCAGCAGGAATCCGATCAGCGACGTGAAGACGATCTGGCCCAGGCCTGTCGCCAGGGCCACCGGACCAACGGAGCGAATCAGTCCCACGTCGAGTTTGAGTCCGACCACAAACAGCAGCACGGAGATGCCGATGCTGGAGAGCAGTTTCAGCTCACTGCCACCGGAGGCCCATCCCAGCACGGCGGGCCCCACCACGATGCCGGTGAGGATGTAACCGATGATCAGCGGCTGGCGCAGCCTCAGAGCCAGCACGCCGATCACGCCGGCGATCATCAGGATCGCCGCCAGCTCCTGGAAGGTGCTGCCGAAGGTCAGCATGGGAGGTCCGCCGTGGGGTGATCGACGCCCCCATCCAACCGCGGCCAGGCCAGCGGTATGCGCTAGGGGTTGAATCCATTCCCCCCGCACTCCCATGGCGCCCTTGCCCGCACCAGCCCATGCCCTGCCAGCGGCCGCGGTGGTCGAGGCCCTGCAGAGCGATGCCGTCAACGGACTGAGCCAGGCGGAGGCCCAGCGGCGACGGCTGGCCCATGGCGCCAATGCGCTCAGCCGCCGTGGCGGCAAGCCCGCCTGGCTGAAATTTCTGCTCCAGTTCAACAACCCCCTGCTGGTCACCCTGCTGGTGGTGGGGGCCGTGAAGGCACTGCTGGGTCACCCCCGCGATGCCCTGGTCATCTGGAGCGTCACGGTGATCAATGCCGTGATCGGCTTCGTCCAGGAGAGCAAGGCCGAGAACGCCATCGCGGCCCTGGCGCTGGCGGTGCGAACCGAGGTGGAGGTGGTGCGCGAAGGCGTGCGTCAGCGCCTGGCCTCGGAGCAGCTGGTGCCGGGCGATCTGGTGCAGCTGGATGCCGGGGCGCGGGTGCCGGCTGACCTGCGCCTGCTGGCGGTACGCCAGCTGCGGACCGACGAATCGGCCCTCACCGGTGAATCACTGCCGGTGTCCAAGGGCACCTCCGCCGTCGAAGCCTCAGCCCCCCTGGCGGAGCGGATCGGCATGACCTACGCGGGGAGCTTCGTGACGACGGGACAGGGCCTGGGGGTGGTGGTGGCTACGGGGGATGGCACCGAAGTCGGGAGCATCTCCAGCTCCCTGCAGGAGCAGGTGGATCTCACCACGCCGCTGACCCGCAAGTTCGCGCGCTTCAGTCGCACCTTGCTGCAGGTGATTCTGGTGCTGGCCGGGCTCACGTTTCTCGTAGGGCTGGCCCGGGGGCGCGGTGCCGAAGAGATGTTCGATGGGGCCGTGGCCCTGGCGGTGGGAGCGATCCCGGAGGAGTTGCCGGCGATCGTCACGATCACGCTGGCCATCGGTGTGAATCGCATGGCCCGGCGACGAGCGATCATCCGCAAGCTGCCGGCCGTGGAAGCCCTTGGCAGCACCACCGTCATCTGCTCCGACAAGACCGGAACCCTCACCCAGAACCGGATGACAGTCCAGCACCTCTATGGCGGTGGTCAGTGGGTGGCGATTGAGGATCTCTGGCCAGGGAATGGCCTGTCCGGCGCCGCGAATGTGGCCCTGCAGGAAACCCTGCTGGCAGGCCTGCTCTGCAACGACGCCCGACCCAGCAGCCGGGAGGGACTGGTCGGAGACCCGACCGAAACGGCCCTGCTGGTGGCCGCGGACATGGCCGGCATCGACCGCCGCTCGGCCCTGGCTCGCCATCCGCGCCGCGACGCCATTCCGTTTGCGTCAGAGCAGCAGTTCATGGCCACCCTTCACGGCAGCGAGCGCATTCTGCTCAAGGGCTCGGTGGAAGCCGTGCTCGATCGCTGCCGTCGTCAGCTCGATGGCCGGGGCCGGCCCCAGCCCCTGGACCGACCGGCGGTGGAGGCGGCCGTGGCGGCCATGGCCGCCCGTGGGGAGCGGGTGCTCGCCTTTGCCATCGGCCAGGCCGGGGCGTCTCAGCACCAGCTGGAACACCACCAAGTGGCCGAGGATCTCGATTTCCTTGGTCTGCAGGGGATGCTGGATCCGCCCCGTTCCGAGGCGATCCGGGCCGTGGCGGCCTGCCAGGCGGCAGGCATCACGGTGAAGATGATCACCGGCGACCACCTGGAAACCGCTCGGGCCATCGCCCGCCAGATGGGCATCGGCCGCGCTCCGGCCGGTGAGGGTGAAGAGCTGGCGGCGATCGATGGCCGCCAACTGGCGGCACTGGGTCCGGATGGCATCGCCGCATGCGTGGATCGGGTGGACGTGTTTGCCCGGGTGGCACCGGCCCAGAAACTGCAGCTGGTGCAAGCCCTCCAGGCCAACGGCGAGGTGGTGGCGATGACCGGCGACGGTGTGAATGATGCCCCCGCCCTCAAGCAGGCCGACATCGGCATCGCCATGGGCGCGGGCGGCACCGAGGTGGCCCGCCAGGCCGCCGACATGCTCTTGACGGACGACAACTTCGCCACGATCGAAGCGGCGGTGGAAGAGGGGCGCACGGTCTACCTCAACCTGCGCAAGACCCTGGCTTTCGTGCTGCCGGTGAATGGCGGCGCCTCGATGACGATCCTGCTGGGGGCTGTGCTGGGAACGCCCCTGCCGGTCACTGCCCTGCAGGTGCTCTGGCTCAACATGATCTGCTCGCTGACGATGTCGCTCGCCCTGGCCTTTGAGCCCGTGGCCCCCTGGTTGATGCAGCAGCCCCCCCGGCCGCCGCAGCAACCGCTGCTCACCGGCGGCCTGATCCGCCGGTTGCTGGTGGTGTCACTGTTCAACTGGATGGTGATCTTCGGCCTGTTTCTCTGGAGCACACGGCACGGCAGCGACCTGAACCTGGCCCGCACCATGGCTGTGCAGGGTCTGGTGTTGGCCCATCTGGTCTATCTGGTGAGCATCAGCCAGCTGGGCGCGGCGCTGTCCGCGTTGCCGCGGCTGGGCTGGGGGGCCTTCACCCGGGCGCCGGCCGTGCTGCTCGGCATCGCTGGCACGGTGGCGGTGCAGTGGATCTTCAGCCAGACGGCGGCGATGAACCGCTTCTTCGGCACCGCGCCGCTCCAGCTTGAGCAGCTGGCGGTGTGCGCGTTGCCGATGCTGCTGATGCTGCCGGTGGCCTGGCTGGGAGAGCGGCTCGATCCCACGGACCCCGAGCCGATCCAGCCAAGAAAAAACCCCCGGTGATGACCGGGGGTCTGGGGGTCCCTCGAAGATTCGAGAAGGGGCGTGGACGGGGTTCGGGAGCCGGAGGCTCAGCCGAACTTGCCTGACGTGGACGCGATCAGGAAGGCCGCGTACGTGAGGATGTAGCCGATCGTGAAGTGGGCGAGACCCACCACACGGGCCTGAACGATCGAGAGAGCGACGGGCTTGTCGCGCCAGCCCACCAAGTTGGCGAGGGGCGTGCGCTGGTGCGCCCAGACGATGGTTTCGATCAGCTCCTGCCAGTAACCCCGCCAGGAGATCAGGAACATGAAGCCGGTGGCCCACACCAGGTGACCGAAGAGGAACATCCAGGCCCAGACGGCCAGGTTATTGGACCCCATCGGGTTGTACCCGTTGATCAGCTGGGAGCTGTTGAGCCACAGGTAGTCACGGAACCAGCCCATCAGGTAGGTGCTGGATTCGTTGAACTGGGCCACGTTGCCCTGCCAGATGGCGAGGTGCTTCCAGTGCCAGTAGAAGGTGACCCAACCCACGGTGTTCAGGGCCCAGAAGACCGCCAGGTAGAAGGCGTCCCAGGCCGAGATGTCGCAGGTGCCGCCACGGCCGGGGCCATCGCAGGGGAAGGAGTAGCCGAAGTCCTTTTTGTCGGGCATCAGCTTGGAACCCCGGGCATCCAGGGCGCCCTTCACCAGGATCAGGGTGGTGGTGTGCAGACCCAGCGCGATGGCGTGGTGCACGAGGAAGTCGCCAGGACCGATCTGCAGGAACAGGGAATTGGTTCCCGAGTTGATGGCATCCAGCCAGCCCGGCAGCCAGACGGCGCCGTTGTTGGGCCACGCCGTGGAGGCGATGCTGTCGGCATTGGCCAGCAGGATATCCATGCCGTAGAGGGCTTTGCCGCTCGAGGCCTGGACGAACTGGGCGAACACCGGCTCGATGAGAATCTGCTTCTCGGGAGTACCGAAGGCGACCACCACGTCGTTGTGGACGTAGAGACCCAGGGTGTGGAAGCCGAGGAACAGGGAGACCCAGCTCAGGTGGCTGATGAGGGCTTCCTTGTGCTCGAGCATCCGGGCAAGAACATTGTCCTTGTTGGCTTCCGGGTCGTAGTCACGGATGAAGAAGATCGCACCGTGGGCGAAGGCACCGCACATCAGGAAGATGGCGATGTACTGGTGGTGCGTGTAAAGGGCCGCCTGGGTGGTGTAGTCCTTGGCGATGAACGCATAGGACGGCAGCGCGTACATGTGCTGCGCCACCAGGCTGGTCACGACTCCCAGGGCAGCCAGGGCGAGGCCCAGCTGGAAGTGGAGAGAGTTGTTGACGGTGTCGTAGAGGCCCTTGTGGCCGGCACCCAGATCACCCGGGGTCCCCTTGGGGGGGTTGTGGGCGTCGAGGATCTCGCGGATCGAGTGGCCGATACCGAAGTTGGTCCGGTACATGTGGCCGGCGATCACGAAGATGCAGCCGATGGCCAGGTGGTGGTGGGCGATGTCCGTGAGCCACAGCGCTTCGGTCTGGGGGTGGAAACCACCCAGGAAGGTGAGGATCGCGGTGCCGGCTCCCTCAGAGGTCCCGAACACCTGGTTGGCGGTGTCGGGGTTCTGGGCATAGACGCCCCAGTTGCCGGTGAAGAACGGAGCCAGACCGGCAGGGTGCGGCGAGACCGAGAGGAAGTTGTCCCAGCCGACGTGCTGTCCCCGGGACTCGGGGATGGCGACGTGGACCAGGTGACCGGTCCAGGCGATGGAGCTGAAGCCGAACAGCACAGCCAGGTGATGGTTGAGCCGCGATTCAGCGTTCTTGAACCAGGCCAGGGACGGCAGGAACTTGGGCTGAAGGTGGAGCCAGCCGGCAAACAGGGCCCATGCCGAGAGGATCAGCATGAAGATGGAACCCTGGTAGAGCTCCATGTTGGTCGTCATGCCGATCGTGTACCACCAGTGGTACAGACCGGAGTAGGCGATGTTCACCGGTGAGGAGGCGCCCGCCTGGGTGAAGGCGTCGATGGCGCCCTGGCCGAAGTGGGGATCCCAGATCGCGTGAGCGATGGGACGGACGTGCAGCGGATCGGCGACCCACTGCTCGAAGTTGCCCTGCCAGGCGATATGGAACAGGTTGCCCGAAACCCAGAGGCCGATGATCGCCAGGTGACCGAAGTGGGTGGAGAACAGCTTTTGGTAAAGCCGCTCCTCCGTCATTCCGTCATGGCTCTCGAAGTCGTGAGCCGTGGCGATGCCGTACCAGATACGGCGGGTTGTCGGGTCCTGTGCCAGACCCTGGCTGAACGAAGGAAATTTCGTTGCCATTGGGAAAGGTCAGGTGGAGGTCAGCCGACCGCGATGAGTCGGGACAGGAAGAAGGCCCAGGTGGTCGCGATACCGCCCAGCAGGTAATGGGCGACACCGACGGCACGGCCTTGGGTGATGGAGAGCGCCCGCGGTTGGATGGCGGGAGCCACCTTCAGCTTGTTGTGAGCCCAGACGATGGACTCGATCAGTTCCTGCCAGTAGCCGCGGCCGCTGAAGAGGAACATGAGGCTGAAGGCCCAGACGAAGTGGGCACCCAGGAACATCAGACCGTAGGCGCTGGAGGACGAGCCGTAGCTGTTCAGCACCTGGGCGGCCTGAGCCCAGAGGAAGTCCCGGAGCCAGCCATTGATGGTGATGGCGCCTTGGGCGAAGTTGCCGTTGGTGATGTGCTGGACGCTGCCGTCGGCATTGACGGTGCCCCACACGTCGCTCTGCATCTTCCAGCTGAAGTGGAAAATGACGATCGACAGGGAGTTGTACATCCAGAACAGGCCGAGGAACACGTGGTCCCAGGCCGACACCTGACAGGTACCGCCACGGCCGGGGCCGTCGCAGGGGAAGCGGAAGCCCAGGTTCGCCTTGTCGGGGACGAGGCGGGAGCTGCGCGCATAGAGCACACCCTTCAGCAGGATCAGCACGGTGACGTGGATCGTGAAGGCGTGGATGTGGTGGACCATGAAGTCGGCCGTTCCCAGGGGGATCGGCGCAGCGGCCACCTTGCCGCCGACGGCGACGACAGCGCCGTTGAACACTTCGCTCACACCGGCCAGCGCATTGGGTGCGGTGGTGCCGGCGGCAGCGGCGTGCAGGCCCTGGATCCATTGCGCGAAGACGGGCTTCAGCTGGATCGCGGTGTCGCTGAACATGTCCTGGGGACGACCCAGGGCACTCATGGTGTCGTTGTGGATGTAGAGGCCGAAGCTGTGGAAGCCCAGGAAAATGCACACCCAGTTGAGGTGGCTGATCAGGGCATCACGGGCTTTCAGCACCCGATCCAGCACGTTGTCGATGTTCTTGGCCGGGTCGTAGTCGCGGATGAGTGCGATGGCCGCATGGGCACCGGCTCCGACGATCAGGAAGCCGCCGATCCACATGTGGTGGGTGAACAGCGACAGCTGGGTCGGGTAGTCGATACCGATGTAGGGATACGGAGGCATCGCATACATGTGGTGCGCCACGATGATCGTGAGCGAACCGAACAACGCCAGGTTCAGACCCAGCTGGGCGTGCCAGGAGGTGGTGAGGAATTCGTAGAGCCCATCGTGTCCTTTGGGCGCGGGGAACAGCAGGGGATCGCCCTTCTGGCCCTCGAGAATTTCCTTGATGCTGTGGCCGATGCCCCAGTTGGTGCGGTACATGTGGCCAGCCACGATGAACAGCACCGCGATCGCCAGGTGGTGATGGGCGATGTCGGTCATCCAGAGGCTGCCGGTCACAGGATTCAGACCACCCTTGAAGGTGAGGAAATCGCTGTAGGCGGCCCAGTTGCCGGTGAAGAAGGCGGAGATACCCGCACCGAAACCAGGGAAGAGCTGGGCCAGCACGTCCTGGTTGATGAACTCGTGGGGGAGCGGGATGTCGGCCACCGAAGCGATGGTCTTGCCGTTGAGCACCAGCGGGCTGCCGGCGTCGATGGCGTCCATCAGCTGGGTGGTGGGCAGCGACACGTGCAGCAGGTGACCTGTCCAGGACAGGGACCCGAGCCCGAGCAGACCGGCCAGGTGGTGGTTGAGCATGGACTCAACGTTCTGGAACCACTCCAGCTTCGGCGCTGCCTTGTGGTAGTGGAAGACACCGGCGTTGAGCATGAGGCCGGCCATCACCAGGGCACCGATGGCGGTGCAGAGGAGCTGGAACTCGTTGGTGAAACCCCAGGCTCTCCACACATGGAAGAGGCCGGAGGTGATCTGAATGCCGTGGAAGCCGGCACCCACATCGCCATTGAGAATTTCCTGGCCGAAGATCGGCCAGACCACCTGGGCACTGGGTTTGACGTGCAGGGGGTCGGCCAGCCAGCCGGTGTAGTTGGAGAAGCGGGCTCCGTGGTAGAAGGCGCCGCTCAGCCAGATGAAGATGACGGCCAGATGGCCGAAGTGAGCGCTGAAGATCTTCCGGGAGACCTCTTCAAGATCGCTCGTGTGGCTGTCGAAGTCGTGAGCGTTGGCGTGGAGGTTCCAAATCCAGGTGGTGGTTTTGGGACCTTTGGCGAGGGAGCGGTCGAAGTGCCCGGGCTTGCCGAGAACATCGAAGTCGACGGGAACGGGGTTCCGGTCAACCATGTCCTTCGCCTTGTTCCCACGCTCTGGTGGGCTGATGGTCATCGAGACGTTCCTCGAGGGACGGGGTCGAGGTGGAGGTCCACCCCTTCGACGGACGCCGGGGACAGGTCATGCGACCGTCCCGGCCCCATCGGTGGGCCCCATGGCCGGGAAGCCCCGACCATGGGCACCAGTCGCGATGGGGGAGGAATCCCTTGCCACGACTGGGGCTTTGGGCCCCGAAAGGGGACCGCTGGCGGAAGTATAGGGGTCGAAAACAAGGCGAATCGGCCGCCAGTTACAAAGGTTTAATCCCAGCGGTTCCAAGGCTGCGACTGAGGTCTGGCGACATGTTGTCAACAACGTAACAATCGAGAAAACCACGGGGTTTCTATAACCCCTTGCTGCATTTTGCAGCGATTTCAACAGCCGATTACCCCTCTTCGGCCCCCGACGCAGAATGGCTCCACGAACGACGGAGCGCGCGTGGGCGACAGGGGAGAGGGGCGTGGAGCCGCCGCACGGGCGGTCCGTAGGTACTTCTGCCGATGCGGCCTGCTGGCGGCCGCCCTGCTGCTGATCCTCACCCTGACGCCGCCGGCCGCCCTCGCCCTCTCCCTG
>NZ_JAYGHZ010000039.1:0-10930 GCF_034931285.1 Synechococcus sp. BA-120 BA3 | reverse complement strand
GCCCTGCGGGACGCCCCCGGCACCGAGCCGGTGGCCCTCTGGCATCCCCGAGCGGAGCGGGCCGCCGCGGCGGGCAAGGCAGCCGATCTGCCCGCCTACGACGACTTCGCCGCCCTCCTGGCCGATCCCGCCGTGGAGGCCGTGGTGATCGCCACGCCGCCGGAGCCCCGGTTCGCCCTGGCCCGCGCCGCCCTGGAGGCGGGCAAGCACCTGTTTCTGGAGAAGCCGGTGGCTCTCAACGCCGGCCAGGTGGAGGAGCTGCAGCGCCTTGCCATCGCCCGGGGCCTGGCGGTGGCGGTCGACTTCGAGTACCGGGCCGTGCCCCATGTGCAGCAGCTGGCCGCCCTGCTCGAGGCGGGGGTGCTGGGGGATCCCTGGCTGGTGACGTTCGACTGGCTGATGTCCAGCCGCGCCGATCCGAGCCGCCCCTGGAGCTGGTACTCCCAGGCAGCCGCGGGCGGCGGCGTGCTCGGCGCCCTGGGCACCCATGCCTTCGACACCCTCCACTGGCTGATCGGCCCCAGCCGGGGCCTCACCGCCCGCCTCAGCACCGCCATCGCCGAGCGCCCCATCCCCGGCTCCGGGGCCATGGGGGTGGTGGATGCCGAGGACAGCGCCCTGATTCAGCTCGACCTCCAGGACCGTCGTGGCCGCCCCGTGCCCGCCCAGCTCAGCCTCTCCTCGGTGGCGCGGGCGGGACGGGGCTACTGGATCGAGCTCTACGGCAGCGAGGCCACCCTGGTGCTGGGCTCGAGCAACCAGGCCGACTACGTCCACGGCATGCAGTTATGGATGGCCCGCCCCGGTGAGGCCCTGCGGCCCCTGGCGGCCGATCCGGCGCTGGCCTACGGGCGCACCTGGGAGGACGGCCGGATTGCGCCGGTGCGCCGGCTGCTGGGCTGGTGGTCGCAGGCCGTGCGGGAGCGGCGGCCGATGCTGCCGGGCCTGTCGGAGGCGGTGGCCAGCCAGCGCTGCTGCGACTGGGCCCGCCAGGGAGCAGGAACCCTGGAGGGCATCCCCTAGACTCCCCGGCAGACCCGGCGGGACGACCCCGCCAGCCGTCCTTCGACCACGGTTCTCCACAACCGTACCCACCCAAAAACCGCGAGATTTCCCATGGCGCTCGTACCGCTTCGGCTGCTGCTGGATCACGCCGCAGAAAACGGCTACGGCATTCCTGCCTTCAACGTCAACAACCTGGAGCAGGTGCAGTCGATCATGGAGGCTGCCTACGAGACCGACAGCCCGGTGATCCTGCAGGCCTCCCGCGGCGCCCGTCAGTACGCCGGCGAAAGCTTCCTGCGTCACCTGATCCTGGCCGCGGTCGAGACCTATCCCGACATCCCGGTGGTGATGCACCAGGACCACGGCAACAGCCCCGCCACCTGCTACGGCGCCGCCGCCAACGGTTTCACCTCCGTGATGATGGACGGCTCGCTCGAGGCCGACGCCAAGACCCCCGCCAGCTACGAGTACAACGTGGCCGTCACCAAGGAAGTGGTGGATGTGGCCCACGCCATCGGCGTGAGTGTCGAAGGCGAGCTGGGTTGCCTCGGTTCCCTGGAGACCGGCAAGGGTGAGGCTGAGGACGGCCACGGTTTCGAAGGCGCCCTCGACCACTCCCAGCTCCTCACCGACCCCGCCGAGGCCGCCGACTTCGTCGCCAAGACCAAGGTCGACGCCCTGGCCATCGCCATCGGCACCAGCCACGGCGCCTACAAGTTCACCCGCAAGCCCACCGGTGAGGTGCTCGCCATCTCCCGGATCGCCGAGATCCACAAGGCCATCCCCAACACCCACCTGGTGATGCACGGCTCCAGCTCCGTTCCCCAGGAATGGCTGGACATGATCAACAAGTACGGCGGCGCCATCCCCGAGACCTACGGCGTCCCCGTCGAGGAGATCCAGGAAGGCATCCGTAACGGCGTGCGCAAGATCAACATCGACACCGACAACCGCCTCGCCTTCACCGCCGCCGTCCGGGAAGCCGCCGCCAAGGATCCCGCCAACTTCGACCCCCGCCACTTCAACAAGCCCGCCCGGGCCTACATGAAGAAGGTCTGCCTCGATCGCTACCAGCAGTTCTGGTGTGCCGGCAACGCCAGCAAGATCAAGCAGCGCGACATCAACTACTACGCCACCCTCTACGCCAAGGGTGCCCTCGATCCCAAGACCGCTGTGGCCGCCTGATCGGCGTCCTACCAGCGATCCAGCACCGATCCCTCGGGGGGCCACGGGCCCCCTTTTTCATGGCCGGCCCTCGTGGGCGCGCTCAGGCTGGGCCGCTCATGGCAGCGGCAGCGGCAGCGGCGTGCCATCGGGCAGGGGCGACGTGCCGGAGGCCGCCTCCTTGGCGCTGGGGGCGCCGTCCACCAGCCGCTCCAGGGCCCGGCGCAGGCTGCGCTCCATCACGAAGCGGCGGCCGTCTGTGACCACCACCCGCACCAGGGTGGGCAGGTCATTGCTCTTCGACTGCAGGTAGATCGGCTCCACGTACAGCAGGCCCTCGCCCACCGGCAGCACCAGCAGGTTGCCGCGGAACAGCCGCGAGCCCAGCCGGTTCCAGAGGCCGAACTGGAAGCTGATCGTCGGGTCCTGGTCGATCAGGGCCGTGATCTGCTGGGGACCAAGCAGCAGTCGCTGCTGGGGGAAGCGCACCAGCAGCAGTTCCCCGTAGTGGGGCGGATCGTTGCGGGCCGCCAGCCAGCCCACCAGGTTGGAACGCTTCAGCGGGGTGAACGGCAGCAGCAGCACGAACTCGGAGCGCTTCTCGCCGGGGAGTTGCAGGGTGAGGTGGTAGGGCGATACCGGCATGTTGTTCTCGCCGTAGATCTCGGTGGGCACCGCCCAGACGTCGTCGCCGTTGTAGAAGGTACGCACGTCCGTGACGTGGTAGCGCAGCAGCCGCTCCGACTGGATGTCGAACTGGCTCTTGGGCACCCGGATGTGGGCCAGCAGCCCCGGCGGCATGGCCGAGAGGGGCCGGAACAGTTCCGGGAAGGCCCGCACCCAGGTGCGCAGCACGGGATCCCTGGCGTCGTTCACATACAGCCAGAGCCGACCGTCGTGGGCATCCACCACCGCCTTCACCGGGTTGCGGAAGTAGCGCAGCCCCTGGGGGTTGGGATCGCTGTAGGGGTAGGAGCGGCTGGTGGTGAACCCGTCCAGCAGCCAGTACTGGTATTGCGCCGGCCGGTACCCGGCGCTGCCGGCCACCCGGGCGGTGACCAGGTAGGGCTGGCTTTCGAAACGCAGGAACGGTGCCAGGGCCGTCAGGCGTTGGTTCACCTGGCGCCGCAGCAGCAGCAGGGAACGGTCGGTGAAGGACCCGGTGAACAGCAGCCGCGGTTCCCGCAGGTAGATCGCTGCCCCCAGCCGGTTGAGGGGAGAGGCGAGGGAGATGCCCCGGGTGCCGGTGTAATGGGTGTAGACGTTTAGTTCCCCTTCCGGATAGGAGAACTCCTTCACCTTGGTGGGGGCGATCGCGTAAGGGGAGGGGCCTGAGGCGAAGTAGAGGCTCGGGCTGCCCACCGGCAGCGCCGCCCGGGCTTCCTGGTCGGTGATCCCGAGTTCGGGAATGCCCTGCACCCGGCCGCTGCTGCCCAGGTCCTTGACGAAGAACAGGGGCAGGCCGTCGGAACCGAAGGCGTTCACCGGCGAGACGGTGAAACCGTGGCCGTTGGTGAACACCAGATGGCGGTTCAGCCAGGTGCGCGAGCCGGGCGGCAGGGCGCTGCTGTCCAGCTCCCGGGCCGAGATCAGCACCTGCTGGGAGCCATTGCGGGCCGCCTTGCCCTGCAGCGGGTAGCGATCGACATCCGCTGACGGGAAGTTGTAGTACAGGCGCAGCTGCTGCAACTGGCGGTTGGCGGCCAGCAGGGGCTGGCTGTCCCAGAGGCGGATGTTGTCGAGGGTGCCGGGGGCGCTGGCCAGATCCGCCTTCGTCAGGCCCTGGTTGGGTTCGAGCCGCAGCGTTCGCACATTCTCGAGGCCGAAGGCACGGCGGGTGGCCCGGATGCTGCGCTCCAGATAGGGGGCCTCCACCGCCAGCTCCCGTGGCTGCACCCAGAAGCGCTGGGCCAGGGGCGTGATCACCCATTCGCTGATCGGCACCAGCACGGCCGTGCCGGCCAGGGGCAGCAGGGCGCCGCGGCGCACCCAGCCCCGCGGCAGAGGCACCAGCAGGGCACAGGCCGTGAGCAGCAGCAGCACGGCGAACAGCAGCCGCAGGGGCAGGCGCACGTGCAGATCCACGTAGCCCGCCCCCGAGGCGACGCCGCTGCCCTGCACCATCAGATCGAAGGGGGCCAGGGCGTTGCTGAGGGCCATCACGACCGCCAGGGCCGCCACCTGGGGCTGCAGCACCCGCTGCTGGGCCTTGCTGAGGCCGTCGAAGCGCAGATCGCTGAGGCTGCGGCCCTTGCCGATGGTCAGCAGCAGGCAGGCCGCCAGCCCCACCAGCCCCTGGGCCAGCAGCACGCTCAGCAGCAGCCGCAGCGCCGGCAGGCGCAGCACCGTGAACGACAGGTCCAGACCGGTGAGGGGATCCCCTTCGCCGAAGGGGGTGGCCAGCAGGGCGGGCAGCCACAGGCTCCAGCCCCTGGCCACCGCTGTGGCCGAGCCCGCCAGGGCGGCCGCCAGGGTGATCCGCAGGGTGGTGAGGGGCCAGAGCAGCAACGGCAGCAGCAGACCCCCCGCCAGGCCCGCCACCAGCAGGGGCGGCAGATCGCGCAGCACCGAGAAGCCGGTGATCACGTCACCGTTGAAGGGGTTGGCGATCAGTCCCCGGGCCTGCACCAGCAGGTAGCTGAGGCCGCCGGCCAGCAGCAGCACCAGGCCGATCAGCACCGCCACCAGGGCGCCGTTGCCGAGCCTCAGCAGGGGCTGGCTCGGCCGGGGCCCCTCGGCACCCTGCTCCCGCAGCCGCCAGCAGCGCTGCAGCTGGGCCAGCTGCAGCGCCGAACCAAGGCCGAAGACCGCGGCGAAGGCGGCGATCTGCAGCATCCAGCGGCGCAGCAGGATGCCCTGGAAGTCGAACTGGGCGAACCAGAGCCATTCGATGGCCAGCCGGGCCCACGCCCACAGGGCCAGCAGCAGCCCGAAGGCGATGGCCAGGCCAATGGCGAGGCGTGGCCCCACACGGGAGGGCACAGGGGTGGGAACGGGCACAAGCGGAGCGTAGGCAGAACCCTGCGGGCGACAAGGGGCCGTTGCACGGCCAGCGCCCATGGGGCTTGCCACTGGCACGGTGGCCATACCCGATGCCAGGGGTCGGCTTTGCAGGCGAGTTCCGGACACCACTGTTAGCGTGTCCGCCAGTGACCGGGATTCTCTTGACCGCCACCCTTTCCCGCTCCACCTTCACGGGCCTGCGCTGCAAGGAATGCGGTCATCCCTATGAGGCCGGCGCCCGCCACGTCTGTGAAGACGTCTGCTTCGGCCCCCTCGAGGTGGTCTACGACTACGACGCCATCCGCAGCCGCGTCAGCCGTGCCACGATCGAGGCCGGCCCCACCTCGATCTGGCGCTACCGGGAATTCCTGCCCGTCGAGGGCGACCCCATCGACGTGGGCACCGGCTTCACCCCCCTGCTGAAGGCGGATCGCCTGGCGCGGCGGCTGGGCCTCTCCTCCCTCTATATCAAGAACGACGGCGTCAACATGCCGACGCTGTCCTTCAAGGACCGCGTCGTCTCGGTGGCCCTCACCCGGGCCCGGGAACTGGGCTTCACCACGGTCAGCTGCGCCTCCACCGGCAACCTGGCCAACTCCACCGCCGCCATCGCCGCCCACGCCGGCCTGGAGTGCTGCGTCTTCATCCCCAGTGATCTGGAGTTGGGCAAGGTGCTTGGCACCCTCGTCTACAACCCCACCCTGATGGCGGTGAAGGGCAACTACGACCAGGTCAACCGGCTCTGCTCCGAGGTGGCCAACACCTACGGCTGGGGCTTCGTCAACATCAACCTGCGCCCCTACTACTCCGAGGGCTCCAAGACCCTCGGCTACGAGGTGATCGAGCAGCTTGGCTGGCAACTTCCCGACCACATCGTCGCCCCCCTGGCCTCCGGCTCCCTGTTCACCAAGATCCGCAAGGGCTTCGACGAATTCATCAAGGTGGGCCTGGTCGACGAGAAGCCGGTGCGCTTCAGCGGCGCCCAGGCGGAGGGTTGCTCCCCCATCGCCCAGGCCTTCGCCGCCGGCCGCGATTTCATCACGCCGGTGAAGCCGAACACGATCGCCAAGTCAATCGCCATCGGCAACCCGGCCGACGGCCCCTACGCCATCGACATCGCCAACCGCACCGGCGGCAGCATCGCCGCCGTCAGCGATGAGGAGATCATCGACGGCATCAAGTTGCTGGCCGAGATGGAAGGGGTGTTCACCGAAACCGCCGGGGGCACCACCATCGCTGTGCTCAAGAAGCTGGTGGAGCAGGGCAAAATCGACCCCTCGGAAACCACCGTCGCCTACATCACCGGCAACGGCCTCAAGACCACCGAGGCGATCGCCTCCTCCATCGGAGCTCCGTACACCATCGAGCCCCAGCTGGCCAGCTTCCATGACGCCTGGGCGCGCTCCCAGGCCTCCCACGGCGGCGCCGCCGTCCGGGCCTGATCGCCCCCTCTCCCCCGTCCCTGCCCCTTCGACCGCTTCCATGGCCATCCAGGTACTGATCCCCACCCCCCTGCAGAAATTCACCAACGACGAGGCCAGCGTCAGCCTGGAGGCCACCAGCATCGACGGCCTGCTGCAGGCCCTCGAAGCCCGCTACCCCGGCATCCAGGCGCGCCTGTGCGATGAGAACGGCAAGCTGCGCCGCTTCCTCAATCTCTATGTGAACAGCGAGGACATCCGCTTTCTCGATAACCAGGCCACCGTCCTCAGCGACGGCGATGAGGTGAGCATCGTGCCGGCCGTCGCCGGCGGCTGATCGCCGCCCCCGGGGATGGCGCCGGAGGTGGAAAGAAATCCATAAGATCTGTCAACGATCGCAACCTGAACCCATGGGCCAGATCCAAGCGTCCAGGCCCCCCAGCGCCGCTGCCGTCGCCGGCCGTCACGACTGGCATTCCGACACCCTCCTGTTCGATTACCGCCAGGCGGCCAATCCGATCCGTCCTGGTCTCACCGAGCCGATTCCGGAGGGCCGCTGGGGCCCCGAGCTCCACGCCACGGGTCCGACGGCGGTGCTTCCTCTTGATCTCAGCGCCCATCTCGGCTGTCCCTCCCCCGCCACAAGCCCGGCCCTCAGCGCCAACTTCGTCCGCATCCTGGGCGGTGAGTCCATCGGGGTGGCCGCCAACGCCACCAGTTCCCTCTTCTATGTCTATCGGGGGTCCGGTCGCTGCCACTGCCCCGCCGCTGCCGGGGATGAACCCCTGGATCTGGCCTGGGCCCGCGGGGATCTGTTCGTGCTCCCGGCCGGACTGGAGCCGCGGCTGGACGCATCGGAAGAGAGTGTTCTCTACTGGATCCACGACGCTCCCCTGCTCACCTTCCTTGGGGTGCGGGCCGACGCCGCCCGTTTCGCCCCCAGCCACTACCCCGCCGCCTGGCTGGATCGGGAACTGGCGGAGCTGGCGGCGGATCCCAGCAGCGCCCGCAGCAATCGCCTCAGCCTGCTGATGGCCAACAAGGCCCTGCCGGCGAGCCGCACCGTGACCCACACCCTCTGGGCCATGTACGGACTGGTGCCGGCCGGCGCGGTTCAGCCCCCCCATCGGCACCAGTCGGTGGCCCTTGACCTGGTGATCGACTGCCAGCCGGGCTGCGCCACCCTTTCCGGTCCCGACCTCAATCCCGACGGCACGATCCGCAACCCCCTGCGCATGGAATGGGAGCCGGGCGCCGCCTTCGTGACGCCCCCGGGCCACTGGCATTCCCATGTCAATGAAAGCGGCCATCCCGCCCGGCTGCTGCCGATTCAGGATGCCGGCCTACACACCTACCTGCGCAGCCTCGACATCCGCTTTGCCTCCGGCCTGGCCGGCGAGGGCTGAACCGCCGCCGGCCTCGTGGGTCTCGACCAGGGCGCGGAAGCTGTCGCCGTCGATGGTTTCCTGCTCGATCAGCCGGTTGACCAGCTCATCGATCAGCTCGCGCCGGGGGGTGAGCACCGCCACGGCCTTCTCCAGGGCTTCGGTGGCCAGCCGGCGCACCTGTTCATCGATGCGGTTGCCGGTCCGCACCGAGGTGTGGGGGGCCGAGCGGATCCAGTCGCGGCCGAGGAACACCTCCTCGCCCTCCTCCTCCAGGGCCATGGGGCCGAGGCTGGAGAAGCCGTAGCGCAGCACCATGTCACGGCAGATGCGGCGCACCAGCTGCAGGTCGCTGCTGGCCCCCTGGGTCACCTCGCTGGGGCCGAACACCACCAGTTCGGCGGCCCGGCCGCCGAGGGCCACCACCAGCCGGGCCCGCAGGTAGGCCTTGCTGATCAGACCGGAATCGAGGATGTCCTCGTCGGGCATGGTGCGGGCGAAGCCCCCCACCCCGCCGGCCCTG
The DNA here is from genome assembly GCF_034931285.1 of Synechococcus sp. BA-120 BA3. Lineage (NCBI taxonomy): Bacteria > Bacillati > Cyanobacteriota > Cyanophyceae > Synechococcales > Synechococcaceae > Synechococcus > Synechococcus sp. BA-120 BA3. The sequence goes on along the minus strand of NZ_JAYGHZ010000039.1, from coordinate 2,429 downwards.
GGCAGGAGGGTCACCTTGTCGAGCCGGTCGGCGTGGGGCAGCAGCGTGGTGAGCAGGGCGTGGCCGATCTCGTGGTAAGCGATCAGGCGCTTCTTGGCGCTGTCCTGGAGCGGGGCGGCGGCCAGCCCCATGGTGATGCGCTCGAGGGCATCACCGATGGCCTGGTCATCCACCTGGCTCTTCTGGCGCCGGGCCGTGAGGATGGCCGCCTCGTTGAGCAGGTTGGCCAGATCGGCGCCGGAGAAGCCGGGGGTGCGCCGGGCCCAGTCGGCCAGGGAGACCTCCTCGGCCAGGGGTCTGGTGCGGGCGTGGACCGAGAGGATCTCCTCCCGGCCGGCCCGGTCCGGCAGGTCGACGCTGATGCGGCGATCGAAGCGGCCGGGCCGCAGCAGGGCCGTGTCGAGCACGTCGAGACGGTTGGTGGCGGCCAGCAGGATCACGCCCGAGTTGTCCTCGAAGCCATCCATCTCGGTGAGCAGCTGGTTGAGGGTCTGCTCCCGCTCGTCGTTGCCGCCGCCGATGCCGGCCCCGCGCTGGCGGCCCACCGCATCGATCTCGTCGATGAAGATGATGCAGGGCGCCTTGGCCTTGGCCTGGCGGAACAGGTCCCGCACCCGGCTGGCGCCCACACCGACGAACATCTCGACGAATTCGGTGGCCGCCATCGAGAAGAAGGGCACCCCGGCCTCCCCGGCGATGGCGCGGGCCAGCAGCGTCTTGCCGGTGCCGGGCGGGCCGACCAGCAGCACCCCCTTGGGAATCCGGGCGCCGATGGAGGTGAACCGTTCGGGGGTCTTGAGGAAGGTCACCACCTCCTGGAGCTCCTCCTTGGCCTCGGCGATGCCGGCCACGTCCTCGAAGCGCACCGTGATCGCCCCTTCCTCCTGCAGCCGGGGCTGGCTGCGGCCGAAGCCCATCGCCTTGTTGGCCACCTGGGCCGAGCGGCGCACCAGCAGCACCAGGCCGGCGATCAGCAGAGCCACCAGCAGACCGTTGGTGACCAGGCCGGCCATGGCGTCATCACGCCGCTCGTCGCGGACCGTCAGCGGCACCCGGGCCTGCTCGGCGGTGCGCAGCAGCTGCTGGTTGTCGCTGAAGACGGCCACCTGGCGGCTGCGGCCGTCGGCGAAGGTGGCGGTCACCACCCGCTGGGCGGGGGCGAGCTCCAGACTCTTGATCTTTCCGGCTTCGATGTCCCGCAGCAGCTGGCTGTAGGAGGGCGGCGCCGAGCCCTGGCCGCCCAGGCTGAAGCCCGGACGCACCTCCGGTGCCGGCTTGGCCGCCGGGGCCGCAGGGGTGGAGGACTCTCTCTCGGCACCGGGCGCGGCCTGGGCGGCGGAGGTCGTGGCCGGCTCCGGAGGAGAACTGCTGCTCACAGGCCTGGCGTCCTTTTCAGGAGTTGCTGTCGGAAATCGACTGTAGCGATTTGACGAAAGGCGAGTCGGCGAAGCAGGATCATCGTTTGGCAGTGAGTTAGCGGGATGGCCGTTCCCAAGAAGAAAACCTCCAAGGGCAAGCGCAACCAGCGCCATGCCCACTGGAAGGCCAAGGCCGGTGTGGCGGCCCAGAAGGCCATGTCGCTCGGCAAGGCTGTCCTGAGCGGCCGCGCGCAGGGCTTCGTCTATCCGATCGCCGAAGACGCCGAATCCGGCGAGGAAAGCTGATCCCCCAGGGGGTGGGCCCGCCGGCGTCCGTCCAGGATCACCCCACCCTCCAACGGAATCCCTGAGCCGGTGGGCCCCAGCAGTGGGTCCTGGTAGAGCGCCGGCGGCAGCGAGTGGAGCGTGGCCCGCACCATGGCGTCGAGCTGACGGCCGTTGAGCCATCCGCCACCGGCCCGACGCTGGCGGGCTTCGGCTTGGAAGCGCCAGCGGTGGGGAAGGCTCCAGCGCTTCGGTCGCAGCAGCCAGAGGCCGTCACAGGCTGCCCAGAGTTCCCCGTAGGCCGCCAGGTGCCTGTCCCAGCAGGGCAGCCAGCGGCGTTCCGATTCGCTCAGCTCCTCCAGCCCCGCTCCGCTGTCCAGCCGCTCGCCAAGGGCTTGGGGGCCGAGGGCTCGGCAGCCCATCAGCCATCCCTCGATCACCAGCGCTTCGGCGGGCTTCTCCCGCCAGCCGTTTCGCTCGCCGTCCCCGCCGGCCAGGGTCTTGTCGAACCGGGGCAGCCGCAGCGTCCCCCCGGCCCGCCAGGCGGCCAGCGCCTCCAGCAGCAGGGGCAGGTCGTGGCTGCCGGGAGGGACCCGGGCCACCCCGAAGGGATTGCCCGCCAGTCGCGTGCGGCGTTCGGCGGCCGGCAGGTAGAGGTCGTCGATCGAGGCCACCGTCAACCGCAGACCCCCGAGGGCGGCGAGACGTTCCAGGGCCCGGCCCAGGCTGGTCTTGCCGGCGCCCACCGGCCCGTTCCTGGTCGACCGCGGCATCCCCCCCTCGGCC
>NZ_JAYGHZ010000038.1:0-11400 GCF_034931285.1 Synechococcus sp. BA-120 BA3 | reverse complement strand
TGTTTTTTCAAGCAAAAGACGGCATACGTGGTACCCTAGCGTCTCGTGGGCTCGGAGATGTGTATAAGGAACAGGTGTCGACGCGGCGCTCGGCGGCCAGCAGCTGGTCGCGGGCGCGGCGCTGGCTGGCCAGGGCCTGGTCACGGCGGCGTTCGGCGGTGATCAGATCGAGGCGGCTGCGCTCCAGCTCGCCCCGGGTGCGCTGCAGTTCCCCCTCGTTGCGCTTGAGGGCGGCGCGGCTGTCCCGCAGGCGGTCCTGGATCTGGTCGAGCTCGAAGAGCCCCACCCGCAGGCGCTCGCTCACCAGCAGCATCAGCCCCAGCGATACGGCACTGATCAGGCTGCCGGTGAGCACCGTGATCACCACGGCGGTCTTGCGGGGCCGCAGGTTGAACAGGCTGAGGCGCGCCTTGCCCACACGGCTGCCGAGGCGGTCGCCCAGGGTGGAGAGCACTCCTCCGAGCACCAGGAGCGCGAGGATCAGCAGCCAACCCGACACCTTCCGAGCCCCGGTTCCGCGATCCACCAAGTATCCATGCCGGTGGCCTCACGGCACCCGGCTGGGGCCGCCCGATCAGCTGAACCGCTTGGCCAGGGCGATGGGGTCGAAGACGGTGATCTTCTTGCGGTCGATCTGGACCAGGCCGTCGTAGCGCAGGTCGCCCAGGAGGCGGGTGATGGTGACGCGGGTGGAGCCGATCGCCTCGGCGATCGCCTGGTGGGAGAGGCGCAGGTCGATGGTGATGCCCTCGGCGCCGGGAACGCCGAAGTCGCGGCAGAGCACGAGCAGGAAGCTCACCAGCCGGGAGGACATGTCCCGGTGGGTGAGGGTCTCGATCATGGTCTCGGTCTGGAGGATGCGGGAGGAGAGGCCCTGCAGCAGCAGCAGGCCGACGCTGGCGTCCTGCTCGATGGCGCGCCGCACCGAGGTGGCCGGGGCCGTGACCATCTCGACCCGGGTGAAGGCGATGGCGTGATAGAAGCGGTCGGAGCGCTGGCCGGTGAGCAGGGAGAGCACGCCGAAGAGGCTGTTCTCGCGCAGCAGGGCCACGGTGATCTCCTCGCCGGACTCATAGACGCGCGAGAGGCGCACGGCGCCGCGCCGCAGCAGGTAGACCCGCTCGGCCGGGTCGCCGGGGAAGAAAATCGTCTTGCCGCGCTCGATGGTCTCGACGCTGCTGCCGGCCAGGCCGCGGATCACGTCCAGCAGGGTGGTGGCCGTGGCGCCGGGGGCGCCCATGGGGGTCACGGAGCCGGGGGATCCGCTGGATGGGGTGCTGGGGTAGCGGCTGAAGCCACGCGTAGCGCCGACCATCAAGGCGTGGCGATTGGTGATGAACCTATGGATCGACCTGGCCGATCCATGTAGCGGATGACACTCTTTAGCCGGTCGTCCGTGTGGCCGCAACCACGCTGGGCCCGGCCGGCGCCACAGCCAGGGCCTGGCGCTGGGCCTCCTGCAGGGCGCGCAGGCCCGGTTCGGCCAGATCCAGCAGGGCGTCGAGGCGGGAGCGGGAGAAGGGGGCGCCCTCGGCGGTGCCCTGGATCTCCAGCAGCCGGCCCTGCTCGTCCATCACCACGTTGAGGTCGACCTCGGCGCGGGAATCCTCGGAATAGTCGAGATCCAGCAGGGCCACACCGTCCACCAGCCCCACCGACACGGCCGACACCTGCTGGCGCAGGGGCGAGGCGGCCAGCACCCCCTGCTGCTGCAGGCGTTCCAGGGCGGCGGCCAGGGCGATCCAGGCGCCGGTGATCGAGGCGGTGCGGGTGCCGGCGTCGGCCTGGAGCACGTCGCAGTCGACCAGCAGGGTGCGCTCGCCGAGGGCCTCCAGATCGAGGGCGGCCCGCAGGCTGCGGCCGATGAGGCGCTGGATCTCCTGGGTGCGGCCGGAGAGCTTCATCAGCTCGCGGCCCTGGCGGCTGGGGGTGGAGGCCGGCAGCAGCCGGTATTCGGCGCTGAGCCAGCCGCTGCCGGAGCCCTTGCGCCAGCGCGGCACCTCGGGATCGAGGCAGACGCTGCAGAGCACGCGGGTGCGGCCGGCGGCGAAGAGCACCGAGCTGAGGGCGAAGCCCATCGGATCCCAGTCGACGGCCACCGGGCGCAGGGCATCGGCGGCGCGGCCGTCGTTGCGGGGGGCGTCGGCGGGAGTGGTCACGCGGCCTTTGGCGGAGCCGGGCCAGCGTAGGTGGCGCCGGTGGTACGTCTGTTCCCAGCCACTACCGATGGTGTGCCGGGCTGGCGAGGGCCGCTACATTCGGGAGGTGAGCGGCCGGGGCGATCCGTCCGGACCTTTCACACCAACGCTTCCGTGGGGTGTCCATGACCGCCAGCCTCATCGACCCCGGCCACCCCCGGCGTACGGCCGCCCCGGCGCGCACCGAGCCGCTGGCCCTGGTGCCGCCGCTAAGGCTGGTGAGCCAGCCGGAGGGGCTGCTGCAGATCCATACGGCGCCGTTCCGGGGCAGCTTCGCGGCGGTGTTCAGCCAGGCCCTGCGCAGCGCCGGGCTGGGCAGCCGGGTGCTGGTGAGCCAGTTCCTCAAGGGGGGCGTGGAGCAGGGGCCGGCGGGCAGCCTGACGCTGTGCGGCCGGCTGGAGTGGCTGCGGCCGGGCACGCCCCACTGCCTCGACGGGCCGCCGGGCTCGCAGGGGGAGGAGGGGGCCACGGCCGAGGAGGTGCTGGAGGCGGTGGCGGAGGTGTGGGAGGTGAGCCGCGAGCGGCTGCTCAAGGGCGACCTGGATCTGCTGGTGCTCGATGAGCTGGGGCTGGCGATCGCCCTGGGGTATCTGAGCGCGGAGGCGGTGATCGAGGCGCTCGAACAGCGGCCGGCCCATCTGGATGTCATCCTGACGGGCCCCTCGATGCCGGCCAGCCTGATGGCGATGGCCGATCAGGTCACCCAGTTGCGCCGCGGCGGCTGACGCCATGCTCAAGAACGACCACTGGATCAACGAACAGGCCGCGGCCGGGATGCTGGAGCCGTTCCAGCCGACGCTGGTGCGCCACCTGGATCCGGAGGGCCGGACCGGCCCGGTGCTGAGCTTCGGGTGCTCGTCCTACGGGTACGACCTGCGGCTGTCGCCGAAGGAGTTCCTGATCTTCCGCCACGTGCCGGGCACGGTGATGAACCCGAAGCGGTTCAACCCGGCGAATCTGGAGCCGGCGCCGATGCACAGCGATGAGGACGGCGACTACTTCATCCTGCCGGCCCATTCCTACGGGCTGGGGGTGGCGCTGGAAAAGATGAAGGTGCCGTCGAACATCACCGTGATCTGCCTGGGCAAGAGCACTTACGCGCGGCTGGGCATCATCGTGAACACCACCCCCGCCGAAGCCGGCTGGGAGGGCCACCTCACCCTGGAGTTCAGCAATTCCTCCGGCGCCGACTGCCGCATCTACGCCGGCGAAGGCATCTGCCAGCTGCTGTTCTTCGAGGGCGACCCCTGCTCCACCACCTACAACGACCGCCAGGGCAAGTACCAGCACCAGCCCGAGCGGGTGACGCTGGCGAAGGTTTGAGGGGGAGATTGGGGGGATGGGATGGGGCTTCTGTGGCAGAACGGACAGTTGGTTATCGGGTCCGTCTAAGTCGCTCGCCTCGGTCGGCGCCATGGCGCTTAGTGGCTGCGGCGTCAGGGCTCCAGGGGAATGTTCTGCGCCGCAGCTTCTGCTTATGCGGCTGCGAGTCTGCCTTATAGGTGGTTATCAGAACTGTCCAATAAAGAGTTAGACATCGCGAAAGCATATGCGCCGCGAAATCACATCTAATGAACTAGCCGCACTGTACGGCAGCGTTGGCCGCTGCATCTGGCACATCCAGTATCTAGAAGACGTGCTGCACACGCACCTCACACTGAAAGTAGAGATTCGTGAGCCAGGTCGCGTCACGGCAGCAGAAGCACATGAACTACTAGCCAAGCATCGGCGGGCAAGTCAGGGCACGGCTTTGGGGACAGCCGAGAAGCACGGTGTGCTGCAATCAGAATTGCTTGCTGAGTTGCGTACTCTGAAAGATGAGCGTGATTGGCTTGTTCATCGATCGATGCATCAAGATGGCAATTCGCTGTACACTGACGAAGGAAGAAATGCGGTCTTCTCTAGGCTCGAAGCCCTGATGCAAAAGAGCTTGCACCTCAAGAGCAAGGTAATAGCAGAAACAGAGGCATTCTGCACTGGACATGGGATTTCATCTGAACAAACAGAAAAGCTTGCTCGGGAGAAAATTGCTCGGCTTAGAGGCGATGTCTAACCTTGCCATCGAGGGGGTGCCCAACCGGCTGCGCCGGTCGGTCACCCCTCATGTCTAACGTTAGGTATACGCTATGAAGGCCTTTCTACGTTTTCTTGGTTGGCATGAGATCTTCCTTTGAGATACAAGACGTGCACAGATGGTGGGCTGAAGCGAGGGCAAAACGATGGGGACTACGAGGGTCTGAACTGCTTCGACTTCTCTCTAATCAGGATGGAATGTGTAGACTTTCGGGCGCTCAACTATTGTTTGGTGACGGCAATCAGGGTCACCCACTCTTTGCAGAGTTGGACCATGTCTCTCCTGGAAGTGATCACTTGGGATCGCAAGTCATTTGCCGCTCGCTGAATGGGATCAAAGGTTCACTGCCGTACTTCCTGTTTTCAGAGCTGGTCAACCTTCCAAGTTGGACCGGTTTAATGGACCGCTGGAGAAGCCAGGCACTTCTGGACCATACTGATCTCGAAGCATTTCGGCGGCTCTTATTGGATTAGGCGAAGACGGATTTAGAAGGAGAGTCACAGATGCTGCATTTCTACTGATCTTAATTGTTTAGGTGATGCTCCGTAGACCATTGGGTTCTCGCATGCAATCGTTCTTTTGATGTCATTCTTCAACAACTGTCTTCACAAGACGACCGCCTTCCCAAGCCCCAGCCAAGAGTCAATGACTGTCATGCGAATCGGCAGATCAGAGGCCTCCCAAGTCCCAGGGGCGAACAGGCAACTGATAAACCCTTGTCGCGTCGAATCCTCATTTCCTGCAATCTAGTGGCGGCGCTAGGCTTCAGAAAAAGCCATGCTTCCATCGCACGGAAAGCTCGAATGCCGCGCCTGCTTTCAAAGCACTGCCTCTGATGCGATGTCCCCGCACCCGGACTGGCGCATAATTAATGATCCAGGTGCATGGGGAAGCACCTCCCCTGAGGTCCTGGTACTCGGTTTTTCTAAGGGAGCTACTCAGGCGGGAATCTACCAATCTGGAAAGTTTGAAGACATAGCGTTTGCAGGTATGCGTCCTCGGTTGAGTCAAGTCCTTCAGGCGATGAAACTTCTTCCCCTGAATGAGACGGCTGACCAGCGAATCAGCGATCCAAACTCCAATATTTCATTTGGGTCACTGATTCGTTGTAGTGTTTCTAGGCGTGATGTGAAGGCGTCTGCGAAAACGGGCAGAGAGGTCTTCGCATGCACCGGCCCGCTTATCTCTAAATCGTTCTCAGAGATTCCAGATGTCATTCGCACATGCACAACAAGGTATCTTCGCGACCTGCCGAGCTCTCTGCGTTTAGTTGTATTCCTTGGCAACACTGACAGCTATGTTAAGCGCTGCCAGGAATTGGTCCAATCCTTGTATCCCGATACGTTCTCACGTGTAAACCAAATGGCCGTGAAAGCTGATGGCCGGATCTGGGTGCACTTGGCGCATCCATCGGGACTAAACGGTCACTTTAATGACTGGCTAGACACTGATCTAGGTCCCGGTTTAAAACGAGTTCAGGCTGAGCATGCCATTGCTGAAGCCCAACCCTTCATTTGAAGCTTCGTATTCCGGCGAGGCTCAATTAAAATGTGTATGGCCAAGCTCCGAGCCCCTGGTGCCCCACGCTCCACTAAACCCTCCGGCCTCACCACCACCACCATCGGCATCGACGTGGGCGGCCCCCGCAAGGGCTTCCATGCTGTTGCCCTCACCGGCGGCGCCTACGCCGCCCAGCTGGCCACCCGCGATGAGCAGCAGCTCGCCAACTGGTGCCGGTCCGTGGTGCAGGCGAGCGTGATCGCCATCGATGCCCCCTGCCGCTGGAGCACCGATGGCCGCGCCCGACCCTGCGAATGGGAGCTGAGGCAGCAGGGGATCATCTGCTTCTCCTCGCCCACCCGCCAGGCCGCCGTCGCCCACCCCACCGGCTACTACGACTGGATGCTGCAGGGGGAGGCGCTGTACCGGGCCCTCGAGCCCAGCCATCCGCTGGCCACCGCGCTCCCCATCAACGGGCCGGGCTGCTTCGAAACCTTCCCCCACGCCATCACCTGGCACCTGCGCGGCGGCCAGGCCCAGGCCTCCCAGAAGCGCACCCAGCGCCGGGTGTTGCTGCAGCAGGCGGGCATCGACCTGGCGCCGCTCACCAGCATCGACTGGATCGATGCCGCCCTCTGCGCCCTCACGGCCCACCACGCCGCCAGCGGTGGCGCCTGCGTGCACTACGGCGAACCGGAGACCGGCTGGATCGTGGTGCCTCAGTGAACCGCCGGGGCCTCGGCCCCGCGGCAAACGGAGATCAGCGCTCCCACCAGGCCGAGGGCGGCCGCCAGACGGAAGGCCAACTGCTGGGCGCCAAGAAAGGCCTCCAGCTGGGACCCGCCCAGCCGCGCTCCCACCTCCCCGGCCAGGGCGGCGTCGGCACCGGCGGCGCCGAGACCGTGGGCGAGCAGGGCGGCCGCCAGCGCCGTGCCGATCGCCTGGCCGAAGTTGCGTGCCGTCGACAGGAAGCCGTTGGCCACGCTGAGGTGTTGCGCCGGCACCGTATTGAGCGTGGCGCTGTTGTTGGGGGGATGGAACAGGCCGCCGCCCATGCCCAGCAGCACCAGGGGCCCGATGATGCTGGCATCGGCAGCGTCCGGACCCAGCCAGGACAGGCCCACCAGGCCCGCACTGACGCAGATCATGCCGGCCGTGCTCAGGGTCCGCGCCCCGGCCCGGTCCCCCAGGCTGCTCACCGTCAGGCTCGTGGCGGTGAGCACCAGCGAGAGCGGCACGATCAGCACCCCCGCCATCACCGGCGAGCGGCCCAGCACCAGCTGGGCGTACAACGGCAGCAGGAAGTAGCAGGCCACCGCGGCCACGAAGTAGAAGGCGGCGGCCACCGAGCCGAAGCTGAAGGCCCTCGATCGGAACAGGCTGAGGGTCAGCAGCGGTTTCGCCAGGCGCTGCTCCACCGCCACGAACAGGGCCAGAGCCGCCGCGCCGCCCAGCAGGAGCGCCAGGCTGGCCGGGCTCAGCCCCTCCTGGGAGAGCTGCTCGATCACCAGGAAGGGGGCGCTGGTGGCCACCACCGCCAGCACGGCCCCCGTCCAGTCCATGGCGCTGCGGTCCTGGCTGCGGGGGCGGGCCTTGAGGATCCGGAGGCTGAGGATCAGTCCGGCCAGGCTCACCGCCAGGATCACCAGAAACAGGGAGCGCCAGCCGAACTGGCCGATCAGCAGGCCGCCGAGCACCAGCCCCGTGACCTGGGCCAGCGCCAGGATCGAGGCATTGACGGCCATGGCCTTGCGTCGCTCCTGCTTCGGGAAGACGGCGGTGATCTCGGCCATCACGTTGGCCAGCACCAGGCCGCCGCCCACGCCCTGGAGCACCCGGAAGGCGATCAGGGTCTCCACCGTCGGCGCCAGCGCGCACAGCACCGACGTGACGACGAGGACGCCCATGCCGATGACGACGATGCGCCGGCGTCCCCAGATGTCGGCCAGGCGTCCGGCCGGCAGCAGGGTGACCGTCACGGTGAGCAGGTAGGCGACGATCACCCACTTCAGAACCGGCAGCCCGACGCCGAACTGACGCGCCATCGCCGGCAGGGCGAGGGTGACGATGAACCCGTCCATGTAGACAACGAAGTTGCCGCATTCCACGGCGGCCAGGGTCCACCAGCGGTCGGGATTGGCCGGCGGCGCTTCCCCCGGACGCTGGACGGCGGCGTTGACCTGGTCCATCGCTGATGCTGCCCTGATCTCCAGATGGCCTGCAGATACTGGCAGCGGTGCTGTTCTACCGACGTGGGTTTCGGCCGTGAGCAGGCAGAAGGACCTCAATCGAAATGTCCATTAAGATGCCCTAATGGACATTTCCGTGACCGAGTTCCGTGCCCAGTGCCTGGAGTTGATCCGGCGGGTGGAGAGCGGCGGTGAGGTGGTGGAGATCACCCGCCACGGCAAGTTGGTGGCACGCCTCATGCCCCCGACCACGCGCTCCGCTCAGGGACTCCCGCCATGGACGACCTTGCGCGGTTCCGGAGTGCTCCACGCTGAGCCAGAGGAATCCGTGCTTGAGGCCCAGGCCTTCCATGCCCTGCGGTGAAGATTCTGCTGGACACCCATGTCTGGCTGTGGTGGCTGCTGGGTTCCGATCGCCTCGTGGCCGGGGAAAGGCGTTCGCTGGATCGAATGGCTGCCGCCGGCAGCACCCACCTCTCGGCCATGAGCCTATGGGAGGCGCAGATGCTCTCCGCCAAAGGACGGCTGACACTGGATCGGCCGTTTCAGACCTGGTTGCAGGAGGCCGCTTCCCCTGCGGTAGTTCAGATCATGCCCCTTGCCGTGTCCACGGCGATCCTGCCGACAGGCTGATCGTGGCCACGGGTTTGGCCCATGGGTTGGTGCTCGCCACCCATGACCAGGCCATCCGCAATAGCGGAGTGATCCCGATCTGGAGGGGGGCCAGGTCGTAGCCCGTTTTTCCTGCATTGGAAGCTCCGTTTTTCCTACATCAGAAGCTCCGCTTTTCCTACATTGGCTGCTGCCGCAGGCCTGCTGCGCTTTCGCCAGCAGATCGCTCTGGCCGCTGACGGCTTGAATAGGCAGCAGGCCAAAGAAGCGCCCATTCCAGGAGCAAGACATTGCCCTACGTGAACGTTCAGATCACCCGAGGTGCATCGCGGCAGCAGAAGGCCGAGATCGTCAGGGACATCACCGACTCACTCGTTCGTGTGCTCGGCAAGAGGCCCGAGCACACCCATGTCGTCATCCAGGAGATCGACGATGAGAACTGGGGATTCTCCGGGATGCTCACGGACGACTGGAAGGCGGCGCAGGCGGGGACATCCAGCCATGGGCGATAGGGCGGGAACCGATTGGGAGGCGAGGTTCCAGGCCAGCCGGGAGCCCCAGGTGAAGGTGCTGGAGAAGTCGTTCGCGGGCATCCCCGCCGGTGCCCGGATGCTGGTCGTCACCCCTCGGATCGTCGATGCGGAGGTGTCCGAAATCCCGCCGGGGACCGTAATGGCAGCGGCGACCCTGCGCCAGAGACTGGCCACTCGGCATGGGGCCGACGACGCCTGTCCGGTCACGACCGGGATCGCCCTGCGGGTCGTGGCCGAGCGCTCCTATCTCCGCCTGCAGGCCGGTGTGGAGCCGGTCACACCGTTCTGGCGCGCGGTTGACCCCGAGAGCGACCTGGCGGGCAAGCTGGCCTGTGGCCGGGAGTTCCTGCGGCGGATGCGGTCGGCAGAGGCGCCGCCTCTGCGGCGAGGGGCATGAACGCGCCCATTCCCTAGCCTGAGCCCATGGCAGATGCTGACATCTGATGGCCTCAGCCCAAGCCATCGGTCTGCCGGAGTCCGCCATGGCGGCCATTCAGATGGTCCTCGCCACCTATCCCGAGGTGGAGGCCGCGATCCTCTACGGATCCAGAGCCCTTGGCCGCTACCGCCCCGCTTCCGATATCGATCTCACCCTGACGGGTCACGCCATCAGCAACGCCACCCTGGCCCGCATTGATGCCGATCTCGATGATCTGCTCCTGCCCTGGGTGATCGATCTTTCCGCACGCGCCGCCATCAGCCATCCCGCCCTTCTGGACCACATCCAACGTGCCGGCGTGCTGCTGTACCGACGCTCGGATCCGCCAGCCTTCCCTGCCTGACCGTCCGGGTGGCTACTTCTGGTCTAGTCTGGTCTGGTTGAGTCGCCCGTCGCCATGGTGTCCCGTCCCAGCCGGGTGGTGAACATGCTCGAAGCGAAGACCCACCTCTCACGCCTGGTGGAGGCGATCGAAACCGGCGCCGAAGCAGAGGTGGTGATCGCCCGCAACGGCCGGCCCGTGGCACGGCTCACCAGCCTTCAGACCCCGGAGCGACCCCGCCGGCTGGGCATCGCCCGCGGCCAGTTCGTGGCGCCCGAGTCGATCGATGCTGCCAATCCCCTGATCGCCGATCTGTTCGAGCAGGGCTGATGCGGCTGCTGCTCGACACCCACACGTTTCTCTGGGCCATCACCGATGACCCAAAGCTGGGGCCCCTCAGCCGTGAGCTGATCACCAGAGAGGCCAGCGCGGTGTTTCTCAGCCATGTGTCGCTCTGGGAGATCGCCATCAAGCACGCCCTCGCCCGCGGCGACATGCCCCTGTCGGCTCGGGAGGCCATCGCCTGGGCGGAGCCATCCGGCTTTGCGTTTCTCCCCATCGACCTTCCCCATCTGCTGGCACTCGAGCAGCTGCCCCTGCACCACCGCGATCCCTTCGACCGTCTGCTCGTGGCCCAGGCCATCAGCGGCCCCTTCACCCTCCTCAGTACCGACGCGGCCTTCGCCGCCTATCGCTGCCCGCTGCAGGACGCCCGCGCCTGAAGCCGCCTCCGCCAGTGCCCCCGAATCAGCCCGGCGCCCCCGGCGGCGCGCTCACCAATCGCACCAGCAGTTCGGCGTAGGCCTCCCTGTCCACCGGGGCCACCTCGCGGCCGTGCAGCAGGTCCTGCATCAGGATCAGGTGCACCAGGGCGCCCATGAACAGCCGCGCCCGCAGCTCCGCCTCCGCGGCTCCGGCGATGGCCTCGAACAGCGCCGTCACCCGGCCCACCCCGGTGCGCTCCAGCTGGGCCAGAAAGGTCTTGGCCAGTTCGGGGAACCGCTCCGACTCGGCGATCACCAGGCGCAGGAAGTCCAGGAACTGGGGCTGGCTGTGGCGGCACTCCAGGCAGCGGGTGGCCAGCTCGCTCAGGGCCGCGGCGGGCTCGGCCGGCAGGGCCTGCTGGGGTGAGGCGCCGAACAGTTCGCTGAGGCGCTCGCCCACCATCGCCTCGGTGAGGGCGCGGAACAGGGCCTGCTTGTCGGCGAAGTGGCCGTACACGGTGGCCTTCGAGACGCCCGCCGCCGCGGCGACGCGGTCCATTGAGCTGGCGGCGTAGCCGTGCTGCAGAAATTCGCGCCGGGCGCCGTCGAGAACGGCCTGACGCTTGTGCTGGCTGCGCCGCTCGCGGGCGCTGGGGACGGCGGCGGTGCTTGGGACGGCGGCATCACCACCGGCATCGGCTGGGGGCATGGCGCGTCCGGCTCAAAAACTGAACTGAACCGTATAGTAACTGTAGATGGGAGGGCGCGATGGTGGGGCGGCGGGCGCAGCTGGGGCTGGTGGCGGCGGGCGGGGCCGTGGTGCTCACCC
>NZ_JAYGHZ010000037.1:0-11750 GCF_034931285.1 Synechococcus sp. BA-120 BA3 | reverse complement strand
GACAGGGCCCGCCTGCTGGGGGCCTTGCTTGACGGCCCGCTGGGCGCCGGCTTCCGCCCCCCCGCCGCGGGGCTCGACCCCCTGCTGGGGGCCTGGCAGAAGGCCCTGGGTCCCGGCCCCGGCCGGCTCGAACTGGACGAGGAGGAACGGGAGCGGCTGGCGGTGGCCACCCACCACTGGCGCGAGGCGGTGGCGGGACGGGTGGCCCCGGCCCGGGCCTGCCTGGAACTGTTCACCCCCGAGGAGGGCGAGGAGCTCTGGGAGCTGCGCTTCTCCCTGCAGGCGGAGGCCGATCCCAGCCTGCGGATGCCGGCGCGCACGGTCTGGAATGCGGGCGACGGCCGGCTCCAGCTCGGGGAGGTGGACGTGGCCGAGCCGGGCCAGCTGCTGCTGGAGGGCCTGGGGCGGGCCCTGCAGGTGTTCGAGCCGATCGGCCGGGGCCTTGATGCGGCAGCCCCGGAAACCATGCTGCTCACGCCCGCCGAGGCCTTCGTGCTGGTGCGCACCGCCGCCACCCAGTTGCGCGACGTGGGGGTGGGCGTGGTGCTGCCGGCCAGCCTCAGCGGCGGCCTGGCCAGCCGGCTGGGGCTGGCGATCGAGGCCGAGCTGCCGGACCGTTCCCGTGGCTTCTCGTTGGGGGAAAGCCTCGAGTGGAAGTGGGAGCTGATGATCGGCGGGGTCACGCTCACCCTCAAGGACCTGGAGCGCCTCTCCACCAAGCGCAGTCCCCTGGTGCAGCACAAGGGGGCCTGGATCGAGCTGCGGCCCAGCGATCACAAAAACGCCACGCGCTTCTGCGCCGCCGATCCCAACCTCAGCCTCGACGATGCCCTGCGGCTGACGGCCAGCGACGGCGACACCCTGATGCGCCTGCCGGTCCATCGCTTCGTCCCGGGGCCCCGGCTGAGCGCCGTCCTGGAGCAGTACCACCAGCAGAAGGCCCCCGATCCCCTGCCGGCTCCGGAGGGCTTCGCCGGCCAGCTGCGGCCCTACCAGGAGCGGGGCCTGGGCTGGCTGGCCTTCCTGCACCGCTTCGACCAAGGGGCCTGCCTGGCGGACGACATGGGCCTGGGCAAGACGGTGCAGCTGCTGGCCTTCCTGCAGCACCTCAAGGTGGAGCAGGAGCTGAAGCGCCCCGTCCTGCTGGTGGCCCCCACCTCGGTGCTCACCAACTGGAAGCGGGAGGCGGCGGGCTTCACCCCGGACCTGGAGGTGCGGGAGCACTACGGTCCGCGCCGGCCCGCCACCCCCGAAAAGCTGGCCAAGGCCCTGGACGGGGTGGATCTGGTGCTCACCAGCTACGGGCTGCTGCAGCGCGACAGCGAACTGCTGGAGAGCATCGACTGGCAGGGGGTGGTGATCGATGAAGCCCAGGCGATCAAGAACCCGGCGGCCAAGCAGAGCCAGGCGGCCCGCGACCTGGGCCGTCCGGGCAAGCAGGGCCGCTTCCGCATCGCCCTCACCGGCACCCCGGTCGAGAACCGGGTGAGCGAGCTCTGGGCCCTGATGGACTTCCTCAATCCGCGGGTGCTGGGGGAGGAGGGCTTCTTCCGCCAGCGCTACCGGCTGCCGATCGAACGCTACGGCGACATGAGTTCGCTGCGGGATCTCAAGGCCCGGGTCGGGCCGTTCATCCTGCGGCGCCTCAAGACCGACCGCTCGATCATCTCCGACCTGCCCGAGAAGGTGGAGCTGCGCGAATGGGTGGGCCTGTCGGCGGAGCAGACGAAGCTCTACCGCAAGACCGTCGACGACAGCCTCGACGCCATTGCCCGCGCCCCGCTGGGCCAGCGCCACGGGCAGGTGCTCGCCCTGCTTACCCGGCTCAAGCAGATCTGCAACCACCCGGCCCTGGCCCTCAAGGAGAGCGCGGTCGACAACGGCTTCGCCGCCCGCAGCGCCAAGCTGCTGCGGCTGGAGGAGATCCTTGAGGAGGTGATCGAAGCGGGCGACCGGGCCCTGCTGTTCACCCAGTTCGCCGAATGGGGCCACCTGCTCAAGGTCTACCTGGAGCAGCGCTGGCGCCAGGACGTCCCCTTCCTGCACGGCGGCAGCAGCAAGACCGACCGCCAGGCGATGGTGGACCGCTTCCAGGAGGATCCCCGCGGCCCCCAGCTGTTCCTGCTTTCGCTCAAGGCGGGCGGGGTCGGCCTCAACCTCACCCGGGCCAGCCACGTGTTCCACATCGACCGCTGGTGGAACCCCGCCGTGGAGAACCAGGCCACCGACCGGGCCTACCGGATCGGCCAGACCAACCGCGTGCTGGTGCACAAGTTCATCACCAGCGGTTCGGTGGAGGAGAAGATCGACCGCATGATCGAGGAGAAATCCCGGCTGGCGGCCGACATCGTCGGCAGCGGCGAGGAATGGCTCGGTGGCCTGGAGGTGGGCCAGCTCCGGGACCTGGTGGCCCTCGAGGAGGGCGTCTGAGCGGAACCCAGCCTCAGCGGCGGGAGAGCCCGGCGGCCTCCTGACGTCCGCGCCCGGCGGTCTCCCCCATCACCGGCAGCAGCACCGGCAGGGCCGGTGGCGCCGCCACGGCAGGTTCCTCGCCCATGCGGCGCAGCCAGCGGTAGTGGGAGGCCACACCGGAGAGGAAGGAGCGGTGGCTGCGGAAGGGAACGCCGCAGTCCCGGCAGGTCTGCTCAACGATGGCGGAGAGGCTGGGGTAGTGGACGTGGCAGATGTGGGGGAACAGGTGATGCTCCACCTGAAAGTTCAACCCCCCCAGCAGCCAGCTGAGCAGGCCATTGGAACGGCTGAAGTCCACCGTGGTGGCCAGCTGGTGATCGGCCCAGGGGCCCATGGCCGGGCTGGTGGGGTCGGTGGCGGGAAAATCGGCCTCCTCCACGCAGTGGGCGAGCTGGAACACCACACTCAGCACCACGCCCTGCACCATCGCCGCCACCACGTAGCAACCGATCACCGCGCTGAAGGAATGGCGCTGCAGGGGAAGCACGAAGGCCAGGGAGAAGAAGATGGCTTTGCCGGCCAGGAACACCACCCAGTCGGCAAGGGACAGTCGGGGCAGGGAGTGGTCGCCGCGGCCCCGGCTGGCGAGATCGGCGAAGTCGTCGAAGAACTGCCACTTGATCGGCAGCATCCCGTAGAGGGGCCAGAGATAAAGGTGCTGCCAGCGATGCCACCAGCGATGGGGCTGATGGGGGGAGAGACGACCGATCATCCCGAGGTTGATGTCGTCGTCGTGGCCGGAGATGTTGGTGAAGGTGTGATGCAGCCCGTTGTGCTTGTGGGCCCAGATCAGGGAGCTGCCGCCGAGCAGATCGAGGGTCATGGCGGCGGCCCGGTTGATCCAGCGGTGGCGGGAGTAGGCGCCGTGGCCGCCGTCGTGCTGGATGTTGAAGCCGATGGCGGCGATCGCCAGGCCCAGTAGGGCCGAGAGGGCGATCGCCCCCGGGGCATTGTCGACCCGGAACACCAGCAGTCCGTAGGTGAGGCCGAACCAGGCCAGGATCACGGCCGATTTGAGCACCATGGACGGCGCGTCGCGCCGCTCCTGCCCGGTGGCCTCGAAGTGATCGTGAACCCTTGCCCGTAAAAGACTGTGAAAACCGTCGCCGGCGCCGAACGTGATGCGATTCAAGGACTCCACGCCCTGCGTCGGGACAACCTACGGCAAGGGGACCGGCAGGCGTCAGGATGGGGCGGTGCGGCCGGCAGCATGACCAGCTCCTTCCCCGGTGCCACGGGCACCATCACCACCCAGCTGGGCCAGGAGGGTCTGGGGCAGCAGCCCTGGTGGGTGGAGCAGTGGATGGAGCTGATCCACTCCTACCGGTTCAAGAAGCGCCTGGAGCGCGCCTGGACCTACGCCCGCGAGGGCAACGTCGTCTCGATCCGTTTCGAAGGACGGCGGGTGCATGCCCGGGTGCAGGGCACCGACCCCGACCCCTACAAGGTGAAGCTCTGGCTCGACGTGCTCAACGACGAGGACTGGGGCTACGTGCTCGAGGCCCTGAGCCAGAAGGCCCGCTGGTCGGCCCAGCTGCTGGCGGGGACCATGCCCGCCGACATCGAGCGGGCCTTCGCCGCCAGCGGCAAGCGGCTGTTCCCGTTCAAGCTCCAGGAGGTGCGCAGCGAGTGCAGCTGCCCCGACAAGGCGAATCCCTGCAAGCACATCAGCGCCGTCTACTACCTGATGGGGGATCGCTTCAGCGAGGATCCCTTCGTGCTGTTCCAGCTGCGGGGCCGCACCCGCAGCCAGCTGCTGGGGGATCTGGCCAAGCGCCGCCGGGAGGGGGTGGTGGCCCCGGTGGAGCATGCCCCCCATCCCACCCATCCCGCCATCGCCGAACCGGCCCGCTGGTGGCGCTACGACGCCCCCCTCGATCCCGATCTGGTGGTGATCACGCCGGCCATGGAAGGGGAATCGGGCCTCGACGGCGCCGGCCCCCTGCCCCTGGCCGAGGAGCCCCGCTTCCCGGAGGCCAACCATCTCTTCCTGGAGCGGCTCAAGGCCCATGGGGCCGGCATGGCCCAGCAAGCGATGGCCCGGGCCATGGCCACCGGCAACGAGAACGAAATCTGAAGCCAGCGCCCAGCCGAACCTGACTTCTGCAGCGCACCAGCGGCAGCTTTGCCGCTGGTGCGCTGCTGCCTTCACCATTTTGGCGATGGGTCGTTCACTCTCATGGAGGCTCTGCGTACCGCCTGTCTTCAGGCAGTCGCCAGTGATCCGGAAAACAACAACGACCCCCACTTTCCGCGCCATGAGAACCACCCTCAATCCTCTGCTCCGAGGAGGAGCGGCCGCAGCGGCCTTCGCCATCACCCTGTTCGGCGCCCAGCAGGCCAAAGCCGTCGGCACCATCGAGGTGTTCCAGGAACTGTTCCTCTCCCTCGACGTCTCCGGTAGCATCAGCGGCGGAGATTTCAATCTTTACAGGAACGGCTACGTCAACGCGTTCAACAACGCCACCGTGCAGGCGAAAATCGCCGACACCTTCGACAAAGGTGGCCTTGCGATCGCGGTGGGCCAGTGGAGCACCACGGCCTTCACGCCGCCCGTGATCGGCTGGCAGCACATCACCGATCTCACCACGGACGGGGTGAACGGTGGCACCTCCTTGAGCAGCTTCATCACCGCCCTCAGCGCCATGCCCCGCCAGGGCTCTGGTGTCACCTGCGTGGATTGCGGCATGGCGGACGCGATCAATGAGATCAACACCAACGACTTCTTCACCACCCGCGCCAACGGCCGGGTGATCGACATCTCCACCGATGGTGCAGGCAACACAACCGCCGGCAGTTGTGGAACTGTGTCCCAATGCGCTCAGGCGCAGAGGGCCAGTGCCGTCGCCAGCAACATCATCATCAACGGCCTGGGAGTGGGCACAAGCGCCAGCACCTTCCTCACGGCCAATGTGGTGACCCCCCTCAATGGCGCCACCAAGGCCGGTTTCGTGGAGACCGCCGACAACTTCGGCCAGTTCGAGGCAGCCATCACCAACAAGCTGATCCGCGAGGTGGGTCCCGCTCCTGGCGAGTCAGTGCCTGGCCCCCTGCCGATCCTTGGTGCCGGTGCCGCCTTCGGCTTCTCCCGCAAGCTGCGCCGCCGCATCAACACCGCCAACTTCCACCAGGCCTGATTCCGAGCCTTGCAGGATCTCCAGCCCGGCCCCATGCCGGGCTTTTTCATAGCTGGCCTCTGGCCATTCGCCTGCCCATCGAAAAACCTGATCCCGTCCACGCCTGAGGCCAGAACCGCTCCTCCGGTGCTTTCCCTCCTTTCCCCATGAGCCCCAAAGTCGACACCCTGCCCACGGCCGATCGCCATCCGGAAGCCCACCCTCGAGCGGGCTACGTCGAGGAGGTTGCCCTCGCCCTCAACTGGGGAGCCATCCTGTTGTTCGTCCTGTTTCTGCTGGGGATCATCGCCGCGGCCTGGCCGGTGCGCCTGATCAATCCCCTCTGGCTGCAGACCGTGAGCGACAAGCTGCTCGCCTCGGGCCCGATCGCCATGGTCGGGGCGCTGCTGCTGCTGCTCGCCAGGCTGATCGATCCCGACTCCCGACCGATCGGTCGCCGTGTGGCGTTGCTGCGGCCCCTCAGCTTCTGGATCGCCTTCGGTTTCCTGTTGCTGATCCCCCTGCAGATCTACAGCGGCATCAACTTGCTGCGCCAGTTCAGGGCCAACGACACCCGGGAGCTGAACGCCTACATCGCCACCACCAGGGCGATCGAACGCGCCCGCACCTACGACGACATCCTCAAGGCCATGCGGCTGCTGCCCGGCCAGGCCCCTGCCCTGCCCGCCACCCTCAACGTCCCCCTGGACGTCGTCAAGACCAAGCTCAGCAACGACCTCAATCCCTTCATCAAGCGCTATCAGAACAGCGCCGATGCCATGGGGATGAAGCGGCTCAACGATTGGTTCGTGCAGCTGGCCAGGAACGTCATTGCCGCCCTGCTGTTGTTCTTCAGCTTCGCCGCGATCGGCAAGCGCTTCGCCTACCAGCCCACCCTGCTCCGTAGCGTGCTCTCCGGCCGCTTACTCTCCACCTTCAGCAGCCGGCGCCATCAGGCCGCACCGGAACTCGCCACAGCCATGCAGATGATGATGCCCGAGGACAACGGTCCCCCTCGCTGAGGCCGGAGCCATCCCACCCTCTGATCCGCCCCCCTGGCTGAGCGACTCCGCCATCGCCACCGCCGGGCGCCTCATCCGGGGCCACCGGCTGGCGTTCGATCGGCCCCTGCTGGCCGGCGTGGAGAGCGGCCGCTCACCGCTGCAGGCGGCCCAGGAGCTGTTCGTGGCCGCCACCGTCGTGCTGGCCCATGACGGCAGCGCCGATCCGCGCCTGATCTACGCCAACCGCGCGGCGCTGCTGCTGTGGCACCGCCCCTGGAGCGCCATGGTGGGTCTGCCCTCCCGCCTCACCGCTGAGCCGGCCGAACGGCGGAGCCGCGCCCACGCCCTGGAGCGGGCCCGGCACCGCCAGGCCCTCGAGGGCTACGCCGGCATCCGCATCGACAGCGGCGGCCGCCGCTTCCGCATCGAGAACGCCCGGTTGTGGACCCTGCGGGAGCCCGGCGGCCTGCCCTGCGGCCAGGCGGCCGCCTTCGCCAACTGGTGGTGGCTTCCGCAGCACCCTGGCGGTTCTCCGCCGCCCGCTGGTGAAAGGGCCGAACCCGGTCCGGGGGACCGAACCTGAGCCGTCGGTTCTCCCCCTCGGAGCACCCGGGCAAGACGGGCACATTGACGGAGCGGGTGGTTCCTCACCCGGCCATCCCCGTCGCTCCCATCGGAAGCACCAACCATGCGCACGCTTCATCCTTCCCCCTTCGATCTGTTCGACCGGCTGGAGCAACAGCTGCAGACGGCCGAGCGGGTTCCCGCCGCCGAGATCCACGAAACCGAGACCACCTACACGATCGCCCTGGAACTGCCCGGCGTCGACCGCGCCTCCATCGACGTGAAGGCCACGGACCGCTCCTTGCTCATCACCGCGGAGCGCCGTTCCCAGCCGTCAGCCGCGGCCACCGCCGAAGCGCCCTCGAACGGCAACGGCGAGGCAGCCGTCCCTGAGGGCCGCCGGCCCGCTCCCCTGCTGAGCGAATTCCGCTACGGCACCTGGAGCCGCAGCTTCCGCTTCCCCGGCGGGATCCAGCGGGACGCCCTCGAAGCCCACTACCGCGATGGGCTGCTCACCGTGACGGCGCCCAAGGCGCAGTCCCTGACGACGGTCAGCGTGAAGGTGGCCGACTGAGGCCCTCACGCCTCGAGGCGGCGGGCGGATTCGAGGGAGAGGCCAATCACCGAGATGCAGCTGGTGGCTTCGCTCCACCGCACGGTGCCTCTCAGGTCGTAGGTCTCTCCCCGTCACCCAGCACCAGGGCGCAGGGCTGACCGACCGAGAGAGCGTGTCCGGCCGCGATGGCCATCTTGAGGCCCTCCACGCTCAGGTCGAGCACCACTCCGAGGATCCCCTCGGAAGCCTCCACGGATTTTTTCTTCTTCCTTGTCCACTGATCCGCAAGGTCCACTGATCCGCAAGGTCCACTGATCCGCAAGGGGCCTGTCGATTGCGCGAATACATCGGGAGGGACACCACCCTGCCTACAGTCATAGGCCTGCGGAAGGAGTCTGATCCGATGAGCAGCAGCACCGCCAGCGCCCCACCCTCCTCGCCGTCCTCGCTGCAGACGGCGGAGCCGCGCCTCAGCCTGCAGTGCGAGACGATCGCCGCCGACACCACGGCGATCCGCTCCCTCGACTGGGACCGCAGCCGCTTCGACATCGAGTTCGGCCTGCGCAACGGCACCACCTACAACGCTTTCCTGGTGCGCGGTGAGCGCACCGCCCTGGTCGACACCAGCCACGCCAAGTTCCGCGACACCTGGATTCCCCTGCTCGAGGGTCTGATCGAACCCACGGCGATTGATCACCTGATCGTCTCCCACACCGAACCGGACCATTCCGGCCTGATCGGAGATCTGATCGACCGCCATCCGGACATCGAGATCGTCGGCTCCAAGGTGGCGATCCAGTTCCTCCAGGACCAGGTGCACCGGCCCTTCCGCAGCCGGGCGGTCAAGAGCGGCGACGAACTCGACCTGGGCGTCCATCCCGAGAGCGGTGTGGCGCATCGCTTCAGCTTCCTCAGTGCCCCCAACCTGCACTGGCCCGACACGATCTTCTCCTTCGACCACGGCACCGGCATCCTCTTCACCTGTGATGCCTTCGGCCTCCACTACTGCTCCGACGACCTCTTCGACGTCGACCCCGGCGCCATCGCCCCCGACTTCCGCTTCTACTACGACTGCCTGATGGCCCCCAATGCCCGCAGCGTGCTGCAGGCGCTCAAGCGGATGGAGGGGCTGCCGGAGATCAACACGATCGCCGTGGGTCACGGACCCCTGCTGCGGGAGCACCTGCCCCTCTGGGTGGGCGACTACCGCGACTGGAGCGGCCAGCGCAGCGCCGGCGAGGCCTATGCGGCCGTCTGCTATCTCAGCCAGTACGGCTTCTGCGACCGCCTCAGCCAGGCCATCGCCCGCGGCGTCGGCAAGGCCTCCGGCCAGGTGCAGCTCGTCGACCTGCGCGGCACCGATCCCCAGGAGCTCGCCGCCCTGATCGGTGAGGCCAGCGCCGTGGTGGTTCCCACCTGGCCCGCCTCCCCCGATCCCGACCTGCAGACGGCCATCGGCACCCTGCTGGCCGCCCTCCATCCCAAGCAGTGGGTGGGCTGCTACGACGCCTTCGGCGGCAACGACGAACCGATCGACACCCTGGCCGGCCAGCTGCGCAACCTGGGGCAGAAATGGGCGTTTGAGCCCCTGCGCATCCGCCAGGTGCCCGGCGGCGCCGACTACCAGCGCTGCGAGGAGGCCGGCACCGATCTGGGCCAGCTGCTCACCAAGGAGAAGACCATCGCCGCCATGAAGGCCATCGACGGCGACCTGGACAAGGCCCTCGGGCGCCTCAGCGGCGGCCTGTACATCGTCACGGCCCGCCAGGACGACGACGCCGGCAGCCGCAGCGGCGCCATGGTGGCCAGCTGGGTCAGCCAGGCCAGCTTCGATCCGCCGGGGATCACGGTGGCGGTCGCCAAGGACCGGGCCATCGAGGCCCTGATGCAGGTGGACGACCGTTTCGTGCTCAACGTCCTGCGGGAGGACAACCACCAGCCCTTGCTGCGCCACTTCCTGCGCCGTTTCCCGCCGGGGGCCGACCGCTTCGCCGGCGTGAACGTGCTCGATGGCGTGGCCGTCGGCGGTCCTGTCCTGGGGGATGCCCTGGCCTACCTGGGCTGCCGGGTGACCCAGCGCATGGAAGGCCCCGACCACTGGATCATCTACGCGGTGGTGGAGGAGGGCAATGTGGCCGACACCACCGCCGCCACGGCCGTGCATCACCGCAAGGTGGGCAACCACTACTGATGACCACCTCCCCATCCGCCGCCACCCCATCCACCTCGGATCGGCGCGTCATCACCCTGCCGGTCGAACCCGGCCTGCTCTGCCTGCGCGGCCTCAGCCCCAGGCGCCTGCGCTTCGAAGTCGAGTACGGCCTCGAGCGGGGCACCACCGCCAACAGCTTCCTGTTCCAGCAGGCCGCCTCCGGCGGCGCCCCGGTGCTGATCCATCCTCCGGGGGCCTCCTTCGCCGCCCCGTTCCTGGAGCAGCTGGCCCTGCTTGTACCGGCCGACGCGCCCCTCAAGGTGGTGGTGAGCCACGTCAACCCCAACCGGGTCGCCCTGCTGAAGCAGCTGGCGACGGGCTGGCCCGCCACGGTGCTGGTGGCCTCCAATCCCGGCGCCCAGGTGCTCGCCGAACTCTGGTCCCAGCAGCGACCCGGCCCGCCGGGTGAGGCCGCCGCCCCCACCGACGCCGTGCCCCTGCCGACGATCGAGGTGGTCAAGCAGGAGACAAGCCGCACCCTCGCCGACGGCCATGTCCTGACCCTGCTGCCCACCCCCACCCCCCGCTGGCCCGGCGGCCTGATCGCCTTCGAGGCCACCACGGGGCTGCTGATGAGCGGCAAGTTCTTTGCCGCCCACCTCTGCACCGAGGACTTCGCCGAGGCGAACCGCACCAGCACCGAGGAGGACCGCCGCTACTACTACGACTGCCTGATGGCGCCGATGGCCCGCCAGGTGGAGACGGTGGTCGACCGACTCGACGAACTGCCGATCCGCACCATCGCGCCGGGCCATGGCCCGGCCATCGCCCAGAGCTGGCGCAGCCTGCTGGCCGATTACCGCCGCTGGGGGGAGAGCCAGGAGAAAGCCAGCCTGTCGGTGGCCCTGCTGTACGCGAGCGCCTACGGCAACACCGCCGCCATCGCCGACGCCCTCTCCCAGGGGGTGGCGCGCAGCGGCGTGCGTGTCGAGAGCATCAACTGCGAATTCGCGCCCGCCGAGCAGCTGCTGGAGGCGATCCACTCCTGCGACGCCCTGCTGATCGGCTCCCCCACCCTCGGGGGCCATGCCCCCACGCCGATCGTCTCGGCTCTCGGCACCGTGCTGGCCGAGGGGGATCGGGCCAAGCCGGTGGGGGTGTTCGGCAGCTTCGGCTGGAGCGGCGAAGCCATCGACCTGCTCGAAGCCAAGCTCCGCGACGGCGGCTTCCAGTTCGCCTTCGAGCCGATCCGGGTGAAGTTCAGTCCGGATCTGGCCACCCTGCGGACCCTGGAGGAGACGGGCACCGCCCTGGGCCGGCGCCTGCGCCAGCAGCATCGCCAGACCCAGCGGCGCAGCAGCATCGGCGGCCTCAGCGAGAGTCGCACCAACCCGGCGATCCAGGCCCTCGGCCGGGTGGTGGGGTCCCTGTGCGTGGTGCTGGCCCGCAAGGGGGACGGCGCCGACGCCATCGGTGGGGCGATGGTGGCCAGCTGGGTGAGCCAGGCCAGCTTCAGCCCCCCCGGCTTCACCGTGGCCGTGGCCAAGGACCGGGCGATCGAAAGCCTGCTGCACGTGGGGGACGCCTTCTCCCTCAACGTGCTGGCCTCCGGGCGCGAAAGCGGCCCGATGAAGCGGTTTCTGCAGCCCTTCCCGCCCGGGGCCGATCGGCTGGCGGGGCTGAATCTGGAGACCAGTCCCGGCGGCCAGCCCCTGCTGCCGGAGGCCCTGGCCTGGCTGGAGGCCCGGGTGAGCCAGCGGATGGAATGCGGCGACCACTGGCTGCTCTACGCCGAGGCCCTCAGCGGCGACCTGCTGGATCCGGCCGCCACGACAGCCGTGCACCAGCGCCGCAGCGGCGCCGCCTACTGAGCGGAGGGTCTAGGC